>DATHGL010000285.1:0-4507 GCA_035317625.1 Gemmatimonadales bacterium
GAATACCTGGTTCGCGAGGTTCCGGGCCTTGAGCGCTCGCAGCGTGAGCTCCGCGTCGCTCGGGTTGTCCTCGACCAGCAGAATCTCGACTTCCGGATGCACGCTCATGCGATCACTCGCGGGGCGGCAGGGTGAAGGGAAATCGGGGTGCTGATGGGGCGCTCGGGGGTGAAACAGGAAGACGGCCTGGGTGGACCGCCGTCGAGGTCGGGCGTGCGGTCCCTCCCTCTGGACTTCCAGCGATCGCTCCCCAGGCCGTCCCACCACATGGAGGAACCACGTCGAGCGAACGAGCGGCCACCATACGGAGACGTCGGAATGGAGTCAAGAGGACGAGCCATGCGTTGCACGCGCGCGACAAGAAAAGGCCCGCGGAGCGATCGCGCGTCGCCGGAGCTCCCGAGGCAGGACTCGAACCTGCGACCCGCCGGTTAACAGCCGGCTGCTCTACCAACTGAGCTACTCGGGAATATACGCCACGCAATATCGCGGGAGCGGCAATTGAGTTCAACTCGTCCGACGGACCATGGATGACGCAGCCGGCAGCTCCGCGAGCAGCATGCCCACCAAGATCAGCGCTCCGCCGCTCCATTGCAACACCGACAGCCGCTCTCCCAGGACGAGCCATGATGTCACCGCGGCAAACAGCGGCTCGAGGCAAAAAATCAGCGCCGCCCGTGCCGAGGACATCTCTCGCTGGGCGCGCATCTGCAACAGGAAGCAGATGGTGCTCGCGAACAGCACGGTGTAGCCGAGCGCGCCGATGAAGCCCGTCGTCCAACGGATGTGCGGCTGCTCGAGGAATGCGGTCGCGAGGGCGGCGACCACGGCGGTGGCGCCGATCTGAATGAACACGAGCCGGCGCGCATCGTAGCGGCGCGACAGTTCGGTGACGGCCACGATCTGGCCGCCGAAGCAGGCAGCGCAGATGAGCGTCAGCGCGTCGCCGCGGTTCAGGCCCCCGGCGTCGGGGCCGGTAAGGAAGTAGATCCCGAGCGTGGCCAGGGCGAGCGCCGCCGCGGTGAGCCAGCGGGGGCGCTCGCCCAGGAGCGCCAGGGCGATCACCGGCGCCAGCACCGACGACACGGCGACGATGAATGCCGACCGCGACGGCGTGGTGATCACGAGCCCGGCGGTCTGGGCGACGAACCCGACCGCCACGAGGATGCCCAGCAGCGCGCCGCCCCGCAGCTCCGGGCCGGCGGGGCGGGGGCGGAAGCGTGTGCCCGGGGCGAGCAGCAGCGCCGCGATGGCGAAGCGCACGGTCAGGAACGCGAACGGCGTCGCGTCGGCGAGGGCGCTCTTGACGGCGACGAAGCTCGTGCCCCACAGCGCGGTCGCGAGCAGCAGCATCAGGTCCGCCCGGCGCCGCGTCACGCGAGGTCCCGCAGATACCGCCCCGTCGGAGAGTCGACGGTCCGGGCGATGTCCTCCGGGGTTCCCTGAGCGACCACGCGCCCGCCGGCGTCGCCCGCGCCCGGTCCCATCTCGATCACCCAGTCGGCGCGCTTGATGACGTCGAGATGGTGCTCGATCACGAGCACGGTGTGACCGGCATCGACGAGGCGGTCGAGCACGCGGCACAGGGTGCGCACGTCGTCCAGGTGCAGGCCGGTCGTCGGCTCGTCGAGGATGTAGAGCTTGCGCCCGGCGTGTCCTTTCCCGCCGCGAACGAACGCCAACTCCCGGGCGATCTTGAGGCGCTGCGCCTCGCCCCCGGACAGCGTGGTCGCCGGCTGGCCGAGCCGCAGGTAGCCGAGCCCGACCTGCTGGAGGTGCCATAGCGCGCGCGCCAGCCGTGGCTGGCGGTGAAACCGCCGCAGGGCCTGGTCCACCGTCCACCCGAGCACGTCATGGATCGAGCTCCCGCCGAGCTTCACCTCGAGCACCTCTCTCTTGAAGCGCTTGCCCGCGCAGATCTCGCACGGCACGAACACGTTGGCGAGGAACACCATCTCGACCAACACGTGCCCCGCGCCCTCGCAGGCGTCGCACCGCCCCCCGGCCACGTTGAACGAGAACGTGCTCGCCGTGTACCCCCTCGCGCGCGCGAGCGGCTCGGCTGCGAACAGGGCGCGCAGCTCGTCGAACGCCTTGATGTATGTGACGGGGTTGGAGCGCGGCGTGCGCCCGATGGGGGCCTGGTCCACCAGCACGACGGCGCTGATCGCCTCCCAGCCGTCCAGCGCGCGCACCTCCCCCACCGGCTCGCCCAGATGCTGCTTCGCGCCGTGCGTTCCCGTGAGCCGGGACTCGAGCTGTCGGAACAGCACGTCGTGCACCAGGGTCGACTTGCCGGACCCCGAAACGCCCGTCACGGCCGTGAGCGTGCCCAGCGGAATGCGCGTGTCGACGCCACGGAGGTTGTGCAGGCGCGCACCCTTCACATCGAGCCAGCGTTGCGCCGGCCGGCGCGCCGACGGCACGCCGATGCGTTTTTCCCCGGCGAGGTACTGTCCCGTGAGCGTGCCCGCTTCCTGCACGCCGGCCGCCGGCCCCTGGTAGACGAGCTCGCCGCCCGCCTCGCCGCTCCCCGGGCCGAGCTCGACCATCCAGTCGGCCGCCCGCATCGCGGCGGGGTCGTGCTCGACCACCACGACCGTGTTGCCCGCGTCGGCGAGCCGCCGCAGCAGCCCGAGCAGTCGACTCGTGTCAGCAGGATGCAGGCCGATGGTCGGCTCGTCGAGCACGTACAGCGTGTCGACCAAGCGCGCGCCGAGCGCGTTGGACAGCGCGATGCGCTGGGCCTCGCCCCCCGAGAGGGTGCGCGTGAGACGGTCGAGGGTGAGGTAGCCCAGCCCGACGTCGTCCACGAACGAGAGCCGGGCCCCCAGCTCCCCGAGGATGTGGACGGCCACCGCGCGCCGGAACGGCGTGAGGTCGAGCCCGGCGATCCAATCCCGCACGGCGCCGGCCGTAAGGGCGGTCACTTCGGCGATCGTGCGGTCGCCGACGCGGACCGCCAGCGCCTCGGGCTTGAGCCGCGCGCCACGACACGCGGGGCACGTTTTCGCGAGCTGGTACTGTCGCAGGAAGACCCGGATGTACTGCTTGTACCGCTTGGCCTCGAGGCGCTGGAGGAACGGAAACATCCCCAGGAACCGACCGCCCGCGCCGTGAAGCAGGAAGTGGCGGGCCGGCGCGTCGAGCTCCCGCCACGGCGCGTCGAGCGGAATGCCCTTGGCGCGGGCGGCCTCGCGCAGGATGCGGCGGCGGCCCTCGTAGCGCGGCTTGGTCCAGGGATCGAGCGCGCCCTGTACCAGGCTCTTCCTCGGGTCGGAGACGATCAGCGACTCGTCGTACTCGAGCACGGCGCCGAAGCCGTTGCACCCGGGGCAGGCGCCCCGTGGGTTGTTGAACGAGAACAGGATCGGCGTGAGGGCCGGCGCCGCCGTGCCGCAGCTCGAGCACGTGGGGTGGGCGGAAAAACGGCGTCGGTCGCCGTTGTCGAGCGCGACCGCCACGCCCTCGCCCTCGTTGAAGGCGGTGGCCACGGCGTCCGCCAGGCGCCCGCGGCTCGCCTCCGAAGCGGGGAGCCGGTCTACCACGACGAGAACCTCCCGCGCCTCCCGCACGCGCTGCTCCGCGTCAGGCGGATCGAGGCGGGCGAGGGTGCCGTCGAGCTGAGCTCGCACGAACCCCGCCGCGCGCAGCTGGGCTGCGACCTCCACGTCGGGCCGATGGGCGCTCGAGGGCAGGGGGAACGTGATGGCAATCGCCAATCCGCAATCCGCAATGAGTTGATCCACCACCTCTTGCACGGTGTCGGCTTTCACCACGCTGCCGCACTGCACGCACGACTGGGTGCCCACGCGGGCCCACAAGAGGCGCAGGAAGTCGTAAATCTCGGTCGCCGTGCCGACCGTCGAGCGGCTGCTGGTGGTGGGATTCTTCTGCTCGATCGCCACCGCGGGGGAGATGCCCTCGACCGCGTCCACCAGCGGCTTCGGCATCCGCTCGAGAAACTGCTTGGCATAGGTCGACAGCGACTCGATGTAGCGCCGCTGGCCCTCGGCGTACAGCGTGTCGAAGGCCAGCGTGCTCTTGCCGGAGCCGGACGGACCGGTGACGACCGTCAGGGCGCGCCGCGGCAGCTCGACGGTGATCCCTTTCAGATTGTGCTGGCGTGCGTTGCGGATGATGACGCGGTCGGGGGAACGAGGCATAACCCTATAACATACAAAGTGGGAGAAGGGAGAGGGGCGAGGTTCGTTGCACCGTCGCGTACCTCTCCCGTCTCCCCTCTCCCCGTACCGCAATCCGTCGCTTAGCTTCGGGCCGACATGGCCCTCGCCCTCACGCCCCGCCTGCTCCGCCGCGGCCTGGAGCTCTTCGCCGGGATCTCGCTCGCCGGCGTCGGCGGGCTGCTCTTCTACGGCCACAACTTCCAGGCGTTCATCGGCGCGCTGTTCAGTGTCCACTGGGGGTGGCTCGTCGTGGGACTCGGTCTGGCCTCGATGGACTGGGTCGGGGGCGGAACCCGGCTCTGGGTGGTCGCGCGTCACGT
>DATHGL010000286.1:0-2600 GCA_035317625.1 Gemmatimonadales bacterium
TAAGAGCGGGATGGTACCACGCGTGCGGCATGAAGACCCACAGCGGGGCCTATTGCTGGGGCTATAACGCTCACGGCCAGCTCGGCGAGGGCACGACGATCGCAGGGCTCACACCGACGCTGGTGGTGCAGTGAGGGCTCAGCGCTGGCACCGCGGACAGAAGGTGGTCGCCCGCAGGTCGACGGTGTGGGTCATGACGAGTTTTTTCCCGCAGGTGACGCACGGCTCACCACCGCGGCCGTACACCTTCAGCTCGAACTGGAACCGGCCCGGCTCTCCCACCCCGGTGCGGTAGTCGCGCACCGTCGTCCCTGACGAGTCTACCGCCCGCGTGAGCACGTCCGTCACCGCGGCGTGGAGGCGCGCGAACTCGTCGAGCGACAGCTTGCTCGTCGGCTTGGAGGGATCGATCCCCGCCTGAAACAGGGCTTCGTTCGCGTAGATATTCCCGACCCCGGCCACGCGCCGCTGGTCCATGATCGCCTTCTTGATCGCGGCCCGCGTGCCCTTCAGCCGTTCGGCGAACACGAACGGCGTGAAGGTCTCGTCCAGCGGCTCGGGGCCGATGCGCCCCGTGTACGCCGCCCACCCCGGCTCGTCGAGCAGCCAGACGGTGCCCAGCCGCCGCACGTCGCGGTACACGAACAGCCGGCCGTCTTCCAGCGTGCAGGTGAGCACCGCGTACTTCGTCTCGGCGCGGGTGAGCGTCCGGTCGTAGACCACGAGGGAGCCCGTCATGCGCGGCTGCACCACCAGCCGGTGTCCGCTCGCGAGCCGGAACACGGCGTGCTTGGCGCGCCGGGTGATCTCTTCGAAGGCGTTGCCGTTCAGGGTGCGGAGGAGGCGTGCCTTCGAGACCCGCCGCAGCACGTCGGTCTTGGCGAGGCGGGCGCGCGCGATCTTACACCCTTCGAGCCGTGGCGCGAGCTCGCGGACGATCGTCTCAACCTCGGGCAGCTCCGGCACGCGCCTCCCTGATTTCCCGCCAGCCGATGTCACGCCGGTACGTCTTGCCCGGAAACGTGATCAGCTCGCACGCGTCGGTGCTGCGCCTCGCGGCCTCGCCCACCGTATCGCCCAGCCCGGTGACGGTGAGCACCCGCCCGCCGTGCACCCGGAGCACACCGTCCGGGTCGCGCCGGGTCCCCGCGTGGAACACCAGCGTCCCGGGCTCGAGATCGCGTGGCACGATGATCGCCGCACCCAGCTGCGGCTGGTCGGGATAGCCGGGGGCCGCGAGCACCGCGGCGACTGCGGCGCGCGTGGGCGCGAGGGTCGTCTGCGCCGGTCTCCAGCTCCCGGCCGCGATCTCCGCGAGGTGGCGCGTCACGCCGGGCAAGAGCGGCAGCAACGCCTGCGTCTCGGGATCGCCGAAGCGGCAGTTGAACTCGAGCACGTACAGCGTGCCGTCGGCCGCCAGCATCAGCCCGGCGTAGAGCACACCCTGGAACGGAGCGCCCCGGGCCGCGAGCTCGCGCATCGCCGGCTCGAACACCTCGCGCCGCACGCGCTCGAGCAGCCCGGGAATGGCGATGCTCACGGGGCAGTAGGCGCCCATGCCGCCGGTGTTGGGACCGGTGTCGCCCTCGCCCAGGCGCTTGTGGTCCTGCGCCGCGGGGAGGAGCACCACGCGCTCCCCGTCGGTGAGTGCCAGCACCGAGAGCTCCTCGCCCTTGAGGAAATCCTCGATCAGGATCTCCCGGCCGGCGTCGCCGAACGCGCCGTCGACGAGCATGGCGCGCGCCGCGCGGGCGGCCTCGGTGCGCCGGGCGCACACCAGGACGCCCTTTCCGGCGGCGAGGCCCGAGGCCTTCACCACCAGCGGCTCGGCGTGCCGGGTGATGAAGGCGAGGGCGGGCTCGAGCGACGTGAACGCGCGGCTCGCGGCGGTGGGGATCTTGGCCTGCCGCATCAGGTCCTTCGCGAACGCTTTGGACGACTCGATCCGGGCGGCCGCGGCCCCGGGCCCGAACACGGGGTGGCCCGCCGCGCGCAGGCTGTCGCCGAGCCCGGCGGCGAGCGGCCCTTCGGGGCCCACGATGGTGAAGTCGATGTTGTGCTGGCGCACGGCCGCGATGAGGTCGTGGGCGGCGGTGACGGGGATGTCGAGATTGCTGCCGAGCTGCGCGGTACCGGGGTTGCCGGGCGCGGCGAACAGGGTCGCATCGGGGGTGTCGCGTTTCAGCGCCCAGCAGAGCGCGTGCTCGCGGCCGCCCCCGCCGACGACCAGGACTCTCACTTCTTCTTGTTGAATGCGTCCGAGAAGGCCTGGGCGGCCCGCTTGGCACCGTCCACCACGTCGTTCACCACGGCTTTGGCTTCCTTCATGTAGTGTTCCCGTGCCTCGTCGACGTCTTTGTCGATGGGGCGCTGCTCCGCCTCGGGCCCGCGGCGGGTGTACTCGCCGCGCAGCACGCGGTCGTAGTGGCCCTCCTCGATCCAGCGCTGCAGCTCGGCCGCCCGCAGCGTGTTGAACGGATGCGATTGGGGGAGGGTGTTGAGGATCTTGAATACGCGGTCCAGGGCCCCGCCCGCTTCCTCGTACTCCTTTGCCTGCTGCAGGAAGGCGTTCAGGTCCATCTGCTTCATGTCGCCGCCCC
>DATHGL010000287.1:0-8268 GCA_035317625.1 Gemmatimonadales bacterium
GGAAGTCGATCCTGATCCAGAGTGTCCGCAGCGCGATGTGCACGCCGCTGATGGGAACGGACCAGAAGGTGCTCGGCATTCTCTACGTCGACAACCTCACCGCCACGCACTCCTTCTCGGACGACGACCTCAAATTCCTCATCGCGTTCGGCTCGCTCGCCGCGGTCGCGATCGAGAACTCGCAGCGCTCCGAGCGGCTGCGCCGCGAGGCCCTCGTGCTCCAGAACTTCCAGCGCTACTTCGCCCCGAACCTGGTCGCCCAGATCCTGCAGCAGGAGGGCGCCGTCCAGCTGGGCGGTCAGAAGCGGCCGGTCGTGATCTTCTTCTCGGACATCCGCGGCTTCACGACCATGTCCGAGACGATGAGCCCGGACGACATCGCCACCCTCCTCACCGAGTACTTCACCGAGATGGTGGACATCGTATTCGAGCACGCCGGCACGCTCGATAAGTTCATGGGCGACGCGATCATGGCGCTGTGGGGCGCGCCCATCGCGCACGAGGACGACGCCGACCGCGCCATGACCTGCGCCCTAGACCAGCTCACCGCGCTCGAAAAGCTCAACCAGAAATGGAAGGACCAGGGCCGCCCCGAGCTCGGGATCGGCGTGGGGATCAATTTCGGCGAGGTGTTCGCCGGGAACATCGGCTCGGACCGGCGGCTCGAGTACACCGTCATCGGCGACGCGGTGAACACCGCCTCGCGGCTCTGCTCCAGCGCCGGCCCGAACGAGATCCTCATCTCCGAGCCGTTCTACCAGCTGCTCAAGCGACCTCCGGAGGTGGAGACCCTCGAGCCGATTCAGGTCAAGGGGAAGGCCAACAAGGTCCCGGTCTACCGCGTGAAGCGGTAAGGCACCCCGAAACGTGCCAGCAGGTCGAGCGCGAGCCGCAGCGGCAGGCCCATCACACCGAAGAAGTCCCCGTGGATGCCCTCGACGAGCGCGGCGCCCTTCCCCTGGATCGCGTACGCCCCCGCCTTGTCCAGCGGCTCCCCCGTGGCCACGTACTCGGCGATCAGCTGACTCGAGAGGCGCCGAAACGTGACGTCGGTGACGTCGAGCGCGTGCTCGAGCCGCCCGTCGCTCGCCACCGCCACCGCGGTCAACACCTGGTGCTTCCGTCCTTGCAGCCGCCGGAGCATATCGGCCGCCTGGTCCGGCGTTCCGGGCTTCTCGAACACGCGACCGCGCAGGACAACCGTCGTGTCGGCCGCGAGCACGACGGCGTCCCGTTCCCGTGCCGCCACCGTGCGGGCTTTCTCGCGCGCCAGGCGGGTGACGTAGCCCTCGGGCTGCTCCGCCGGCCCGAGCGTCTCGTCCACGTCGGGCGCCACCACGCGGAACGGGATGCCGAGCATCTCGAGCAGCTGGCGCCGCCGGGGAGAGCCGCTCGCGAGGACGATCTCCCCATCCGTCAGGACAGGCTTCATCGCTCCAGCACCAGGGTCACAGGCCCGTCGTTCACCAGCTCCACCTCCATCATCGCCCCGAACGTTCCCGTTTCCACGCGGGGACCGCCCCCCGCGCCCCCCGCGCCCCCCGCGCCCCGCTCCCTGAGGAGCGCCACGAAGCGCTCGTAGAGCGGCACGGCGACGGGCGGGGGAGCGGCGTCCAGAAAGCTCGGACGCCGGCCCTTCCGCACATCGCCATAAAGAGTGAACTGCGAAACGACCAGTAACGCGCCGTGCACGTCGGCGAGCGCGAGGTTCATTTTGCCCTCGGCATCGGCGAACACGCGCAAGCCAAGGATCTTGTCGGCCATCCAGGCGAGCGTCTCGTCCGTGTCGGAGGGCGCGAACCCTGCGAGGACGAGAAACCCGATCCCGATCTTCCCGGTCACGCCCCCGTCGACGCGGACTTCGGCTCGCGAGACGCGCTGGAGCACCACCCTCACGGCCCCCCACCCCGCAACGCGGAACGGGGAACGCGGAATGCGGAACGACAGGTCGGGCGCCTGTTCCGCGTTCCCACTTCCGCGTTCCGCGTTCTGTTCACTCCACCGTCACCGACTTGGCGAGGTTCCTCGGCTGGTCCACGTTGCACCCTCGGCGCACCGCGATGTAATACGCCAGCAGCTGCAGCGGCAGTACGGTGAGCACGGGCGTCAGGAGATCGAGCGTCTCGGGGACCTCGATCTTGTGCTCGGCGAGACGCGCGACCCCGGTATCGCCTTCGGTCACGACGGCGAAGACTCGCCCCCCGCGCGCTTTCACCTCTTCCACGTTGGACACCACCTTCTGGTAGACCGCGTCCTTGGGCGCGAGGAACACCACCGGCATGAGGTCGTCGATCAGGGCGATGGGGCCGTGTTTCATCTCGGCCGCGGGGTAGCCCTCGGCATGGATGTACGAGATCTCCTTGAGCTTGAGCGCGCCCTCCAGCGCCACCGGGAAGTTGTACCCCCGGCCGAGGTAGAGCACGTTGCTCGCGCGCATCATGCGTTCGGCGATCTGCTCCACCTCGGGAGCCTTCGCGAGCACCCGCTCCACCAGCTCCGGCAGCCGGCCTAGGGCCCGGACCACCTCCCGCCCCTGGAGGATCGAAAGCGTACGCAGCCGGCCCATCTTGAGCGTGAGCAGCGCCAGCGCCGCGATCTGGCTGGTAAACGCCTTGGTGGAGGCGACGCCGATCTCGGGGCCCGCGTGCAGGTAGATTCCGCTGTCCACCTCGCGCGCGATCGTGGATCCCACCACGTTGACGAGACCGATGGTGCGGGCCCCGCGCCGTTTCGCCTCTCGCAGCGCGGCCAGCGTGTCGGCGGTCTCGCCCGACTGCGAGATGCCCACGACCAGCGTGCGCTCGTCCACGATCGGGTTGCGGTAGCGGAACTCGGACGCGTACTCCACCTCCGAGGGGATGCGCGCCAGCTCCTCCATCATGTATTCGCCGATCAGTGCCGAGTGCCACGACGTGCCGCACGCGGTGAACACGATCCGGTTCACCTGCAGCAGCTGTTCGTCGTCGATGTTGAGCCCGCCCAGCCTGGCGGTGCCGTCCTCCTCGAGCAGCCGGCCGCGCAGCGTATTCCGCACGCTCTCGGGCTGCTCGAGAATCTCCTTGAGCATGAAGTGAAGGTGACCGCCGCGCTCGATCGTGGCGAGATCCCAATCCACGCGGGTGACCGTCTTTTCCCGTTCCACCGAGTCGAGGTCGAGGATGCGATAGTCCTGCGGTCGCACGACCGCGATGTCGCCGTCATCCAAGTAGATCACCGAGCGCGTATGGGCGAGCACCGCGGAGGCATCGGACGCGACGAAGTTCTCCCCCGTCCCGATCGCGACGAGGAGCGGGGAGCCGCGCCGCGCCGCCACGATCGTGTCGGGCTCCCGGACGGACACCAGGGCGATGCCGTACGTGCCCTCCACCTGGTGCAACGCCCCGGCCACCGCCTCCACCAGCGCGCTGCCACTCGAGAGCAGCTCCTCGACGAGATGCGCCAGCACCTCCGTGTCGGTCTCGGAGCGAAACACGTGCCCGCGCTTTGTGAGCGCGGTGCGCAGCGCGACGGCGTTCTCGATGATGCCGTTGTGGATCAGCGCCAGGGTGCCGCCGCAGTCGGTGTGCGGGTGCGCGTTCACGGCGTTGGGCGCGCCGTGCGTGGCCCAGCGCGTGTGCGCGATCCCGGTCCGGCCGGCGGGGAGCCTGTTCCCGAGCTCCCGCTCGAGCACGCTGATCTTGCCGGGCGCTTTGTGCACCTCGATGCGGCCGTCCTCGACCAGCGCCATCCCAGCCGAGTCATAGCCGCGGTACTCGAGACGCTTCAGCCCCTCGAGCAGGAGCGGGGCCGCCTGGCGGGGCCCGGTGTAGCCTACGATGCCGCACATAGACGCCGTCCCTCGTCGACCAGTGCCTGCGCCGCCGCGCCCGACGGCGCCTCGGCGATGAGCCGGATGATCGGCTCGGTGTTCGAGGGCCGCACGTGCAGCCAGCGGTCGCCCCAGGCGAGCCGCAACCCGTCCTGCGTGTCCACCGTCGCATCGGCAAAGCCGCGGCGCAGCGCCGCGTACACCGGCTCGAGCGCGGGGCCCCGGGGCGCTTTCGCCTTGACGATCACGTAGCGCGGAGCGGCCCCCACGAGCTCGCTCACTCGCTGGCCGTCCCGCGCGAGCAGGGTGAGCAGCAGCGCGGCGGCGACCGGCGCGTCGCGCCCCACGTGCAGGGCGGGGTACATCACCCCTCCGTTCCCCTCCCCCCCGATGACAGACCCAAGCCGCAAGATGGCGCGCGCCACGTGGACCTCTCCGACGGGGGTCCGGACAACCTCTGCACCGCACTCGCGAGCGGCGTCTTCGACGACCAAACTCGTGGACAGATTGCAGACCACTACACGTTTCCCGTTTGCCGCTTCCCGTTTCCCGCCCAGCACCGCCCGTACGGCAAACGCGAGGGTATAGTCCTCCCCGATCGGCACGCCGTTCTCGTCCACGATCGCCAGCCGGTCCACGTCGGGGTCCACCGCGATCCCGAGCGCCGCGCCGGAGCGCCGCACCACGGTCGCCAGCTCGCCCAGGTTCGCAGGGATGGGCTCGGGAGGCCGGGGAAACCGACCGTCGGTTTCCAGGTTGATGCCGACCACTTCACACCCCAGCCGCTCGAGCAAGGAGCGCATGACGGGTCCGCCGGCACCCCGCACCGCGTCGAGGGCGACCCGGAGCTGGCGGGTCCGAATGCGCTCGACAGCGACGGCAGGGAGCTCGACCACTCCGGCGAGGTGCCGCTCGACGGCGCCTGGATCCGCCGTCACGCGTCCCGCCTCCCGTCTTCCGGCTCCCGGCCGTTCGGCGGCGAGCTCCCCCACCCGCTTCCCATCTCCCCCATCGAGAAAAATCCCGTCCGGTCCTATGAATTTCAGGGCGTTCCACTCGATGGGATTATGACTGGCGGTGATCGCGATGCCGCCGCCCGCGCGGTGGTGCTCGACGGCCAGCTGCACGGTGGGGGTGGGCACGAGGCCGACGTCGATCACGTCGCAGCCGAGGGAGGTGAGACCGGCCGTGACGGCGGCTGCGAACGCGGGACCCGAGGTGCGCGCATCCCGACCCACGACGACAGACGCCCCTTTCCCCGTTCTCCCGTCCGCTTTCCCGTGGTCCAACACCCAGCTCCCGAAGGCTGTCGCCCATCGGGTCACGATGTCCTCGGTCAAGTCCTTTCCCACAATACCGCGGACGCCCGAAACGCCGACCATCAAGGTGTCGGTCATCCGGACAATCTAATCCGGCGGGGATGAGCTGGGCGCCTCCGGAGACGGGCCGGGGAGATGGAGAGAGCTGACGTCCGGGGTGGCGACCGGAAGCGCCGCCTTGTCGGGGAAGGCGGCGAGGAACGCGTCGACGGCGGGGGGATGGAACTGGCTGCCCTTGCCGTGTTCGAGCTCCCGCAGCGCCTTTTCGACCGACAGCGCGGGTCGATACGGGCGGACGCTGGTCATCGCATCGAACGAGTCCGCGACGGTGACGACCCGGACCTCGAGCGGGATAGCGTCGCCCTTCAGGCCATCCGGGAATCCTTTGCCATCGAGGCGCTCGTGGTGCGACCGGACGATGGCGAGCGAGGCGGGAACGTCGCGCATCAGCGGCGCCAGGATGCGCGCCCCGATCACCGGGTGCTCCATGATGTGGTGGTACTCGGCATCGCTGAGCTTGCCCGCTTTGTGGAGCACCACCTCGCTCACGCCGATCTTGCCGATGTCGTGCAGCTCGGCGCCGAGGGCGATCACGTCCATGACCCCCTGCGGCAGCCCCATCGTGTGGCCGACCCGCGCCGAGTAGTGAGCGACGCGCACCGAGTGCCCCCGGGTGTAGGGGTCCTTCTCTTCGAGGAAGTGCACCAGGGCCTGGAGCCGCTCGAGCGACAGCTCCTCGATCCGGCGTGCCTGCTCCTGGACGCGCTCCTCCAGGGTGCGCCGGTAGTCTTCGACCTCCATTTTCAGCCGGCGCTTGTCGAGCGCCTGCATCACGCGGGCGCGCACTTCGTCGACGTGAAACGGCTTCGCGACGTAGTCGAGTGCGCCGAGCTGTAGGCACGCCACGGCGCTCTCCACCTCGGCCACGGCGGTCACGACGATGACGGCCGTCCCGGGCCAGCGCGCGATGATCTCGCGCAGCAGCCCGACCCCGTCCATCTGCGGCATCCGCAGGTCGGAGATCACCAGCGGCACCGGCTCGTGCTCCATCATCGCCAGCGCCTCGACCCCGGACCCCGCCTCGCCGCACGTGAAGCCCTCGCCTTCGAGCAACCGTACGAGGACCCGGCGGAGCCGCGGCTCGTCGTCCACCACCAGGCACTTGACGGCGTTCGGCTGGGGCATCGTGCGCTTAACGTAAAGGTCGCTTGCTCGGCGCGAAAGGCGCCCTTACGTTCCCGCCATGACCCAGGTATCGGGGGAGGACCTGAAACGCCGCTTCGGCACGCGTACGGTCCACGCGGGATTCATGCCCGATCCCCTCGCGGGCGCGGTCATGACGCCCATCTATCAGACGTCGACGTACGTGCAGGAGGGCCTGGGCCGCCACAAGGGCTACGAGTACGCGCGCACTCGCAATCCGACGCGCGAGGTGCTCGAGCGCAACGTCGCGGCGCTGGAGGACGGGCGTCACGGGTTCGCGTTCGCCTCGGGCCTCGCCGCGCTGGACGCCGTCCTGAAGCTGTTGTCCGCGGGCGACCACGTCGTGAGCGGCGAGAATCTGTACGGCGGCTCGCACCGCCAGATGACGCAGATCTGGACGCGGCTCGGCCTCACGTTCACGTTCGTGGACGCCGCGGAGACCGCGAACCTCGCGGCCGCCGTCACCCCGCGGACCAAGCTGGTGTACGCCGAGACACCCACCAACCCGATGATGCGGTTGTGCGACCTCGCCGCCGCCGGCCAGGTGGCGCGCCGCGCCGGCGCGCTGTTCGTGGTCGACAACACGTTCGCCACCCCGTATTTCCAGCGGCCCCTCGCGTTGGGCGCCGATGTGGTGCTGCACTCCACCACCAAATACCTCAACGGGCACAGCGACATGGTGGGCGGGATGCTCGTGATGAACCGGGACGACCTCGCGGAACGCGTCGGCTTCCTCCAGAACTCGGTGGACGCGGTGCCGGGGCCATTCGACTGCTGGTTGGCGCTGCGCGGTACCAAAACGCTGGCGCTGCGGATGCGCCAGCACGACGCCAACGGCCGCCGCATCGCCGAGTGGCTCACGCAGCACCCCAACGTCGTGCGGGTGTACTATCCGGGCCTGCCGTCCCACCCCCAGCACGACCTGGCGTGCCGCCAGATGACGGGCTTCGGCGGCATGATGTCGATCGAGCTCGGCTCGGCGGAGCGGGCCAAGCGGCTCGCGGAGCGCACGCGGATCTTCGCCCTCGCGGAATCGCTCGGCGGCGTGGAGAGCCTGATCGGGCATCCCGCCTCGATGACCCACGCGAGTGTGCCGCTGGAGATGCGCCGTGCCATGGGACTCACGGACAGCCTGGTTCGGCTGTCGGTGGGGATCGAAGAGGTCGAGGACCTGATCGGAGACCTGGACCAGGCGCTGGAGGCGTCGGGATGAGGGTTGGGACGCCCGAGGAGTCGCGGCGAAACATGAGGGGCATACCGTCGTAGTGGGGGTTCTATCTTTCAGCAGGAGCACCAGATGACTGAGTCCACTCTTCCCGCCGCCCGGCCCCGCAAGATCCTCACGCAGATCGCTCCCGTGACGTGGGAGCACCCCGCCGACCGCGCGGCGCTGCAGACGCTCCGCTCCGTCCCGGGCTTCGATCAGGTCGTGAAGAAGATCGTCGGTCTCCTGGGTGAGCGCGGCATCCGCCTGCTGTTCCAGGCCAACGCGGTGCGCGTCGGGGCGACGCAATTCCCGCGGATGAACGCCCTCTACACCGATGCGCTCACATCGCTCGACTGGTCCGAGCGGCCGGAGTTGTTCGTCTCGCAGACCCCGTTCGTCAACGCGGGGGCGTACGGGATGGACCGACCGTTCATCGTGATCAACTCGGGGGCGCTGAATCTGCTCGACGATGACGAAATGCGCGTCCTGCTCGGTCACGAGGTGGGGCACGTGATGAGCGGCCACGCGTTGTACCACACGATCCTGGTGCTGATCGTGTTCGTGGGCGTGAACCTCCTTCCGTTCCTGGCGGGGATCGTGCTCGCCCCCATCCAGTTCGCCTTGCTCGAGTGGTATCGCAAGAGCGAGCTCTCGTCCGACCGCGCCGGCCTGCTCGCCGCGCAGGACCCGGCCGCCTCCCTGCGAATGTTCCTCAAGATGGCGGGGGGCGG
>DATHGL010000288.1:0-6269 GCA_035317625.1 Gemmatimonadales bacterium
TCAAAGGAGGGTTGGCCTTCTCGGACGTCGCCGTGACCGTCAGCCCGACCCATGCCCGGGAGCTGCGCACCGCGGAAGGCGGGTTCGGCCTGCACGACACGTTCACCACGATGGGGGACCGCCTGACCGGGATCCTCAACGGCATCGATCCCGACCTGTGGAATCCCGAGACGGACCCGCACATCGAGGCTGGCTATGCGGGCCACGCGCTCGCCGGCAAGCGGCGCTGCAAGGCGGCGCTGCAGCGCGTGTACGGCCTCCCCGCCGAGCCGCACACGCCGCTGTTCGGCATGAGCGCGCGCATGGTGACGCAGAAGGGACTGGACCTCGTGCTCGGCGCCGATCTGCTCGCGACGTCGGACGCGCAGTTCATTTTCCTGGGGGCCGGGGAGCGTCGCTACCACGAAGCGCTGGCGGATCTCGCCGCCCTGGTCCCCCATCGCGTTGCCGTCGAGTTCATGTTCACCGATCACCTCGAGCACCGTTTGCTGGCCGGCGCCGACGCGCTGCTCATGCCCTCCCTCTACGAGCCGTGCGGGCTCACGCAAATGCGCGCGCAGCGCTACGGCACCGTTCCCATCGCGCGCCGCGTGGGGGGTCTCCGGGACAGTATCGTGGACGGCGAGACTGGATTCTTGTTCGACGAGTACACGCCCGCCGCCCTCGAGCGGGGGGTGCGCCGGGCGGTGGAGAGCTACGCGGACCGGACGGCGTGGCGCAAGCTCACACGCGCGGCGATGGCGCAGCGCTTCGGCTGGGACCGCTCCGCCGAGGAGTATCTCGAGCTGTATCGCCGGGCGCTCGCCGTGCGGGCCGCCTCCGACCCCCGTTGACCGGTCATACGATGCAATTTGTCCTCGCCCTCCACAGCCACCTGCCGTATGTCCTGAACCACGGCCGCTGGCCGCACGGCAGCGACTGGCTGTGCGAGGCCGCCGTGGACACGTATCTCCCGCTGCTGGAGCGGCTCGAGGAGCTGTCCGCCGAGGGCACGGCTGCGCCGCTCACGATCGGCTTCACCCCCGTGCTCGCGAACCAGCTGGCGAGCCCCACGTTCGCACGCGAGCTGGAGACGTTCTTCGCCCAGCGGTTGGCGATGTGCGACGAAGCCCCGGCGTCGCTCGCCACGACGGGCGACGCGGGCCTCGTGCCGTTGGTGGCCTTCTGGAAGTCGCGGCTCAGCCGCCTGCAGACCCTGTTCCGGAGCATCGACCGGGATCTGGTATCCGCGTTTCGGCGCCTGCAGGAGCGGGGCCGCCTGGAGATCATCGGATCGGCGGCCACGCACGGCTACCTGCCCCTGCTCGCCCGGGACGAGAGCATCCGCCTGCAGCTGGCGGTGGGCCGGGCGGAGCACCGCCGTCTGTTCGGCGTCGCGCCGGTGGGCTGCTGGTTGCCGGAGTGCGCCTATCGGCCGCGCGGCACGTGGGCGCCGGGGGGGCGGAAGGGGCGGGGGCGGGTGCGCCGCGGCATCGAGGAGCATCTGGCGGACGCGGGGTTCCGCTACTTCTTCACCGACGCGCATCTCGCCCGGGCGGGAAGCCCGCTCGGCGCCTACGGCGATGTTCCTCTGGGCGCGGAGCGGTTCGACGCCGAACGGCACGACGACCCCTCTGCCCCGTCGGCCCGCCGGGCGGCGCGGTCGCCGTACCAGGCGTATCGGGTGTCCCGTCGCGGCGCGCGGGCGTCCGTTGCCGCGCTGGTGCGGGACCCCCGCTCCTCGACGCAGATCTGGAGCCGGCATCACGGCTACCCGGGCGATGAATCGTACCTCGAGTTCCACAAGATCCGCTGGCCGGGCGGTCTCAAGCTGTGGCGCGTCAGCGGAGCGAACGTGGACCTGGGAGCGAAACGCGCGTACGAGCCCCCCGTCGCCGCCGCGCGGGCGGCGAGTCACGCCTCCCACTTCGTGCAGCTGCTCGAGAACGTGGCTCTGGAGCAGCGGGCCGACGGGGCCGGCGTGATCGTGGCGCCGTTCGACACCGAGCTGTTCGGCCACTGGTGGTTCGAGGGGCCGGACTTCCTGGCCGCGACATACCGCGGGCTGCGCGGCCGCCCCGGGGAGCGGGTCGCTGCCGTCACGGCGTCGCAGCACCTCGAGGCCCATCCCCCACGCGTGGCGGTGCAGCTGGCGGAAGGGTCGTGGGGGGCGAACGGCGATCACACCATGTGGCTGAACGAGCGGACGGCGTGGACGTGGCAGCGCCTGTGGAGTCTGGAAGAAGCGTTCTGGGACGTGGCGCGCGCGGCGCTCGCCTCGGCCGACGCGCGGCCCGTGCTGGCGCAGGCGGCGCGCGAGCTGCTGCTGGCGCAAGCGTCCGACTGGCAATTCATCATCTCGACCGGGGCCGTGGTCGACTATGCGGAGCGTCGCTTCACGCTGCACTGTGACGACGCAGAACGGCTGGTCAAAGCGCTCACGGCCAGCGTCGTAGGGGACGGGGCGCCGCTGGACGCGGCGCGCGGTATCGCGGACGAGCTCGGGACACGGGACGACCTGTTTCCCGATGTGCTCGCCGCGGTGGCGGAGGCGCTCGAGGGTTGACGCGGTCCGTCGTGATCCACGGCCATTTCTACCAGCCGCCCCGCGACGATCCATGGCTCGGGACCATCCCGCTCGAGCGGTCCGCCGCGCCGTTTCACGATTGGAACGAGCGCATCACGCGGGAATGCTACGCCCCCGTGGCGCCGTCGCTCGCCTCCCTCAGCTTCGACTTCGGGCCCACCCTGCTCGCGTGGATGGAGCGTCACGCGCCCGAGACATACGCGGCCGTGCTCGCCGCCGATCGCGGCAATGCGATCGCCATGCCGTACCATCATACGATCCTGCCGCTCAGCCCGCGGCGCGACAAGGTGACCGAAGTGCGTTGGGGGATCGCGGACTTCCAGCGCCGGTTCGGGCGCGAGCCGGAGGGTATGTGGCTGCCGGAAACCGCGGTGGACGCCGAAACGCTCGACGTGCTGGCGGCCGAGGGCATCCGCTTCACCATCCTGGCCCCGCACCAGGTGGAGCGCGCGCCGGCCAACGGGCGTCCCGTGTGGCATCGCACCGCCGCCAGCCGCCGCATCGCACTCTGTCTCTATGACGGCGCGCTCTCACACGGCGTCGCCTTCGGGCCGCTGGTGCGCGATGCCGCCGCGTGGGTCGAGCGGCTGACGACCGCTCCGCAGGATCTGGTGGCCATCGCGACGGACGGCGAGACCTACGGGCACCATCACCGGGAGGGCGCCGTCACCCTCGCCCGCGTGCTCGAGACCCTGGCGCAGCGCGCCGACGTGCGGGTCGAGAGCTTCGCGGCGTTCCTCTCCCGACAGCCGCCGCAGGAAGACGTACCGCTCGTGGCGCCGAGCTCCTGGAGCTGCCCGCACGGGGTCGAGCGGTGGAGGGCCGATTGTGGCTGCCGCGTGGCGCCCGAGCGCGCCAGCCAGCAGCGCTGGCGCGCGCCGCTGCGCGCGGCACTCGACTGGCTGGCGCACGAGCTGCACGCGATCTTCGAAGCGGCTGCGGGAGCGCTGCTCGTCGACCCGTGGGCCGCGCGCGACGCGTATGGGGCCGTGCTCGGCGCCACCGACGACGCCGTCGCGCGCTTCTGGGACGAGTGGCTGCGCCGCTCCGCTGACCCGAGTGCGCGCGCCCGAGCCCACGACCTCCTCGAGCTCGAGCGCCATGCGCTGCGGATGTTCACGTCGTGCGGCTGGTTCTTCGACGACATCGCCGGGCTCGAGTCCGTCATCGTGCTGCGCTCGGCCGCCCGGGCGATCGACCTGGCGGGCCCGGAGGCCGCGCGCCTCGAAGCGGGCCTGCTCGAGCGGCTCGCGCTGGCGCCGAGCAACGATCCCGCCGTGGGCTCGGGTCGGGAGCTCTACCTGCAACGCGTCAAGCGGTGAATCCGCTCCGCTTCGTGTTCGGCGTGCACTTCCACCAGCCGGTGGGGAATTTCGACCACGTCTTCGAGCAGCACCTGCAGGACGTGTACCGGCCGCTCGTCGAGCGCCTCGTGGAGCGCCGCTTCCTCCCGTTCACGTTGCACCTCTCCGGACCGCTGCTCGAATGGCTCGAGGCGCACGACCGGGCCTACCTCGACCTGATCGGCCGGTTGGCGGCGGACGGGCAGGTCGAGCTGCTGCTCGCGGGGTTCTACGAGCCCGTGCTGGCCTCGCTGGCGCGCGCCGATCGGCTCGAGCAGATCGGCTGGATGCGCGAGGCGATCCGGCGCCGCTTCGGGGTGGAAGCGACCGGCCTGTGGCTGACCGAGCGGGTGTGGGAGCCGGACCTGGCGGCCGACTTGTCGGAGGCGGGCGTGCGCTACGTGCTCGTCGACGATCGCCATTTTCTCGTGAGCGGCTTCGAGCGGGACCAGCTGTACGCGCCCTTCTGGACCGAGAGCGGCGGCAAGCGCGTCGCGTTGTTTCCCATCGACGAGCGCCTCCGCTACCTCGTCCCCTTCCAGCCGCCCGCCACCATTGCGAGCTACCTGCGCGAGTTGCAGCACGCGGGCCGGCCCATCGCCGTGCTCGTGGATGACGGTGAGAAGTTCGGGGGCTGGCCCGGGACCAAGGACTGGGTGTACACGCGCGGCTGGCTCACGCAGTTCCTCGATGCCATGGCCGGGCTGGTGACGGACGGGGTCGTGCGCCTCACGACGCCGGGCGTGGCCCTGGGCGAGTTGCCAAGCGCGGGTCTCGCGTACCTCCCCACGGCGTCGTACCGCGAAATGGAAACCTGGGCACTGCCCCCCGCCGCCGCGGCGCGCCTGGTCAGGCTCGAGCACGACCTCGGCGCCGACCGCCTGGCGGGGCCGGACGGCGCGCTCGTGCGGGGCGGGCACTGGCGCAACTTTCTCGTGAAGTACCCCGAGTCGAATCGGATGCACAAGAAAATGCTGGCGCTGTCCGCGCTGTGCCGCGACCGGAGCGATCCGCCCGCCGCCCGTCGCGCCATCGGCCGCGCGCAGTGCAACGATGCGTACTGGCACGGCGTGTTCGGCGGGTTGTATCTGCCGCACCTGCGTGCCGCCGTCTGGGGGAACTTGGCCGCCGCCGAGCGCGCGTTGCGGCAGGGCGAGCCGCTCGTGGCCGAGCAGCTGGACCTGGACGGCGACGGGGTACTCGAGATTTGGATTCATTCCGCGAGCTTTTCGGCGCTCGTCAGCCCGCGGCGCGGCGGCGTGATCGAGGAGTTCACCCTGTTCGAACCGGGCATCAACTATGCGGACGTGCTGACCCGCCGACGCGAGGTGTATCATGAGCCGGCGGGCTCCGAGCCAGGCGCTGCGCCGGCGCAGGCCGCCGCCGACGGCACGCCCAGCATTCACGATCTCGAGACCAGCCGCCTGGACCGGTTGCCCCCGGTCGATGCGGCGAATCGAGCGTTGTTCGTAGACCGCGTCCTGGCGCGCGACGTGACGCTCGAGGCCTATTCGGGCGCGGGGTTCCCGGTGGTCGCGTGCTGGGCGGGCGTGGCGTTCGACTCGAGCCTCGAGACTCTCCCCCACGCGGTGGAGCTGGTGCTGCGCCCGCAGGCGAGCGCCAGATCCGCGGGCCTGGTGGAAAAGCGCATGCGGTTCGGCCCGACGGGCGAGCTGACGGTGAGCTATCGCTGGGATCCGGCCGCCTTCCCGTCCGATGCGCTCTTTTGCCCTGAGATCTCGGTCTCGCGCAAGCTCGAACTCACCCTCACGCCCGTGGCCGATATCTGGTCGTTCCCGTTCACCACCGTCTCCCGATCGGAGCGCGGATTCGAGGAGACGATGCAGGGCCACTCGTACACACCGCGCTGGCCGATCGGAGCGGCTGCAGGGGTTTGCAGCGTCCGAGCCGGCGGGTAGGTTAGTCCCCTCGCGCCCTTCACGGAGGTCACATGCGCACCGTTTCAGGACTCGGCTTGGCTGTGCTCGTTGCCACCACGGCGTGTCAGACGACGGAATCGCCGCAGCGGATGCAGAGTCGCATGGACAGCGAGTCGGCGGCGTTGCGGCAGGCACTCACCGGGATTGCTCGGCGGTACGAGCGGTGGGTGAGCGCCGGGCAGGCCGACTCCATCGCCGCCATTTTCATGGAGCAGGGCCGCCAGATGCCTCCGAACGAGCAGGCCGCGGTAGGCCGGGCGGCGATTCGCGACCGGCAAGCGCGACTCGCGAGCTGGGGTACGTGGCAGATCCACCTTACCTCCGAAGCTGCGTTGGCGAACGGCCCGCTCGGCATCGACCGCGGGAGCTACAAGCTGAGCCTCAAGCCTGGTCCCAAGGCTCCCCCCGGCGTGGGTGCCC
>DATHGL010000289.1:0-16848 GCA_035317625.1 Gemmatimonadales bacterium
CCCCCTGTCGCGCGGGCGCGCAGACGGTGCAACCCGCCGCCACCGTGATCCTCGCACTCTTCGCGTACCTCCTCCTGATCCCATCACTCTGGGGGCTCTTATGGCCACGTCGACCCGCCAGCTGACGTTCCTCCTTGCCGAACCTGAGCGACGCCTGCTGCGCGCGATCGCCACACGCATCCCGCGTCGCTGGCGACCCAATCACTTCACCGCCCTCGGGGTGCTCGCCGCGACCGGCGTCGGCGTCGCGTACGCGCTGGCCCGCTCCGACGCCGGGTGGCTCTGGGTGGCGAGCGCACTGCTCGTCGTGCAGTGGCTCGGCGACAGCCTCGACGGCACCCTGGCGCGCGTGCGCGGCGTCGAGCGGCCGCGGTACGGCTACTATCTCGATCACATGACCGACGCGTACTCGACCGCGGTGATTGGCACGGGGATGGCCTTGTCGCATTACCTGCACCCGGGCCTCGCACTCGGCCTCGTGGTGCTGTACCTCGCGCTGTCGATCAACGTCTATCTCGAGTCGGAGGTGTTCGGTCGGTTCTCCCTCGGTTGCAGTCGTATCGGGCCCACGGAAGCCCGGATCGTGCTGATCGCCTTCAACACCGGGCTGACCCTGTACCACGAGGTCCCGCCGGGGGTATGGCCCGAGCTCCGGGTGGTCGCGAATCTGGCCGCCGGCCTGCTCGCCGCGGGGCTCGCCGTCCTCCTCGTCGCCCGGTTCGTGCGCAACGTGTCCGTGCTGGCGCGGTTGGAGCCGCAGTTCCGGCCGAAGCGCTGAGATACGAGTAAGGGCGGCAGAGGGCGCCCATTGCCGCCTGTTGCCGCCTAAGTTTGTAGTCCATGCCGTTCTCCGAGGCGATCCTCCAAGCGCTCCAAACCGCGTGGAGCCACAAACTCCGTTCGTTTTTCACGCTGCTCGGGATCATGGTGTCCGTCGGCTTCCTCGTGGCGGTCGTGGCCGTGATCCAGGGTATGAACGCGTACGTGCGGGAGCGCATCGCGGGCGCGATCGTCGGGGTCAACGCCTTTCAGATCCGCCGGGACCCGATCCAAGTCGGTTTCATCGACGACGAAGAATGGAAGAAGATCCAGCGGCGGCCGATCATCGCGTCCGAGGACGTCTCCTACGTGGAGCGCGCCCTGCCGGACGCGCAGGCGATCTCCCGCCAATCCGGTTGGCCGACCCCCATGGCGGACGTGCAGTGGCGGAACCGCACCGTGGGCGACGTCCTCGTCTTCGGTGTCACGCCGCCGTTCGTCGTGGTGCAGGACTACGCCTTCGCGGCCGGGGCGCCGTTCACCGACGTGGACGAGCAACAGCGCAGGCTCGTCGCGGTGCTCGGCTTCGACGTGGCGGAGAAGCTGTTCGGCGCCCCGGACCTCGCCGTGGGCAGCACCATTCGGGTGCGCGGCGCGCAGCTCACCATCAAGGGCGTCATCGCCAAGAAGGGCACGGTGCTGGGGCAGTCCTGGGACGGATTCGTCATGCTCCCGCTCACCACCTTCGAGGGTCTGTACGGACGGCGCCAAACGACGGTGATCTCGGTCAAGATGCCGGCAGCCGCGGGCGTGGCCGACGGCATGCTCCGCGCCGAGGAGGCGATGCGCATCGCGCACCGGCTCCGGCCGGGAGAGGAAGACGACTTTACCGTCGATACCGGCGAGGGGTTGATCGCGTTTTGGGGCAAGCTCACCCGCGTGATTTTCACGGTCGTGCCTGCCGTGGTGGCGATCGGGATCGTCGTGGGCGGCATCGTGATCATGAACATCATGCTGATGAGCGTCACCGAGCGCACCCGCGAGATCGGGATCCTCAAATCGCTCGGTGCCTCCCGGCGCGACATTCGCCGCCAGTTCCTCGCGGAGTCGGCCATCCTCTCCCTCCTCGGCGGCGTTGCCGGGCTGCTCGCGGGTGGCGCGCTCGCCGCGCTGGTCCAGATCGCTTCGCCCCTTCCCGCCCGCGTGACGGCGTGGTCCGTGGCCGTGGCGCTGGGCCTCGGCGTCAGTGTGGGTATCGTGTTCGGCGTCTACCCCGCGCACCGGGCCGCACGCCTCGATCCGATCGACGCGCTGCGCGCCGAGTAGCATGGCCCTCCACTCCATTCGCGAAGGCTGGCTGATCGCCGTCGACCAGCTCCGGGTCAACAAGCTGCGCTCGGGGCTCACCATCCTCGGCGTGGTCATCGGGATCGCCACGGTCATGGCAATGGCGTCGATCGTGGCGGGCTTCCGGGAACAGATCGTCAACACCCTCGAGGTCGTCGGACCCACGACGTTCCGGATCCTGCGGTTTTTCTCGTCCACGCCCCTCAATCCCGACGCCCTGCCGCGCGAAGTGCGGATCCGCCCCGCCCTGGCCCCCGAGGAGGCCGAGGCGATCGCCCGTTTGCCCGAGATTCACTACGCAGCGATCTGGACGCAGGTGTTCCACCGCTTCGAGTACGCCGGCAACCGCACCCAGGTCCTGGGCGTGTTCGGCGCCGACGATCGGTACATGGAGATCCTGGGCGGTGGGCTGATCGGAGGCCGGGTGTTTACGACGGCCGAGCTGCGGAGCGGGGCGCCGGTGGTGGTCATCGAGCAGCGCACCGTCGAGCGGCTGTTCGGCGCCCACGATCCGATCGGGGAGGTCGTGCGCATCGGCGGCCGCCCCTTCCGTGTGATCGGGGTGTGGCAGCGACCTACCAACATTTTTGAGGTGCCCGGGGCGCCGGAGATCGCGGGAATCGTGCCGTTCGAGGCGGCACACCAGCGCTTCCCGATCGACCGGGTGAACGGCCTGATCATCCTGGTGAAGCCCCGGCCCGAAGTGAGCGTCGCGCGCGCGATGGACGCCGCCACGCTGCAGCTGCGGCGCTTGCGCGGGTTGCGGGTCGGTGAGCCCAACAGCTTCGACCTCCTGACGTCGGACCAGGTCCTCGGCATCTTCGACAGCCTGACGTTCGTATTCTTTTTCGTGATGCTCGTGCTCTCGAGCATCGCGCTCCTCGTGGGCGGGATCGGGGTGATGGCGATCATGATGGTGTCGGTGACGAGCCGGACGCGCGAGATCGGATTGCGCAAGGCCATGGGCGCGACGCGCCGCGACGTCCTGTGGCAGTTCCTCGTTGAGGCGGCGACGCTGACCTTGATGGGAGGCATCCTCGGCATCATCGTGGGGGTCGGCACCGGAGAGTTCCTCAAGCGGCTGCTCGACTTCAGTACCACCGTCCCGGTGTGGAGCGCCGCGATCGCGACGATCGTGTCGATCACGGTCGGGCTCGTCTTCGGGATCGCCCCGGCGGCGAGGGCGGCGCGTTTGGACCCGGTGGAGGCGTTGAGATACGAATAAGACCGGGAGGCGGGATACGGGAGGCGGGAGCGTATCGGAGATGAACCTCCCGTTTCTCGTCTCCCGCCTCCCGATGTATCCGGAGACTGTCGCGTGAACCAACACGTTGAGCTGTTAGCCATCGCCGCCCATCGCGACGATGTGGAATTGACCTGCGGCGGCACGCTCGCGAAGGCGGTGCGGGCAGGCCATCGCGTCGGGATCCTCGATTTGACCCAAGGGGAGACCGGCACGCGCGGCGATGCGGCCACGCGTGCCGCAGAGGCCGAGCGCGCCGCGCGGGCCCTCGGCGTGCAGCTGCGGCTCAACGCCGGTCTCCCCGACGCCCATCTCCAAAACGACGAGCCCTCGCGCGCCCGGCTCGTCGAACTGATTCGGACCGCCCGCCCCCGCGTCGTGATCCTCCCCTTCCCCGTGGGCCGCCACCCCGATCATCGCATCGCGTCCGAGCTGGGACGCGACGCGTGCTACCTGGCCGGGCTCGCCAAGTATGGAGGCGCCGGTGCCGCTCATCGGCCCTTCAAGATCCTCTACGCGCTCGCGTACCGCGAAGACCCGGTGAAGCCGTCGTTCGTGGTGGACATCTCGGACAGCTTCGACATCAAGATGACCGCGATTCGCTGCTACGCCTCGCAGTTCGATGGCGCCAAGGCGGCCGGGGAGATCCATCCCACGGGGCTGGATCTGTACGAGCTGATCCGGATCCAGTCGGCGCACTATGGCTCCCTGATCCGCGCGACCTACGGTGAGCCGTTCTTCTGTCACGAAACGCTCGCGGTCGAAGACGTGCTGCAGCTTGGCGTGCAATCCCTCTAGCCTCTAGATTTCGCCGCATGTCCAAGCGGTTGGTCTACCTCGACAATGCCGCCACCACGCCGGTCCGCCCGGAAGTGCTCGAGGCCATGCTGCCCTACCTCGGGCCCGCGGCCTTCGGCAACCCGTCCTCCGCCCACCGCTTCGGGCGCGCGGCGCGCGCCGGCGTGGAGGAGGCCAAGCGCTCCATCGCCGACGCCCTGGGCGCGGAACCGGGACAGGTGATCTTCACCTCCGGGGGCACGGAGGCGGATAACCTGGCAGTCATCGGGTGCGCGCTGGCCGCGCGGGACCGGGGGGGTCCATTCCGCGTGGCGGTGTCGGCGATCGAGCACAAGGCGGTGCTCGCGGCGGCGCATGCCGTGGCCCACCTGGGCGGCGAGGAGATCATCCTCGCGGTGGACGGCGCGGGCGTCGTCACCGAGGAAGCGCTGCGCCAGGCGCTGGAGCGCGGGGTGGCGGTGGTCAGCGTGATGTGGGTGAACAACGAGGTCGGGGTAGTCCAACCGGTCGCGCGACTCGCGGCGCGATGTCGCGAGGCCAGCGTCCCGCTCCACGTGGACGCGGTCCAGGCCTTCGGCAAGATCCCTGTGTCGCTCCGCGACGTCGCGTGCACCCTCCTGACCGTCTCCGGCCACAAGATCGGCGCCCCGAAGGGAATCGGCGCGCTCATCGTGCGCGATCGCCACGCCGTCGAGGCGATCATTCACGGCGGCGGCCAGCAGTTCGGGATCCGGCCCGGGACCGAGAACGTGCCCGGCATCGTGGGGCTCGGGAAGGCAGCGGAACTCGCGGCGCGCGACCAGGCGGAGTTCGCCGCCCGCGTGGCGGGGCTGCGCGACGAGCTCGAGCGCCGACTGCTGGCGATCGTGCCCGACGCCGTGATCAACGCCGCTCGCTGCCCGCGCGCGCCGCACGTTTCCAACGTGTCGATCCCGGGCACTGACAGCGAGGCGTTGCTGATGCACCTCGATCTCGCGGGCATCGCCTGCTCCTCGGGCTCGGCGTGCTCGACCGGCGCGGTCGAGCCGTCGCACGTCCTCACGGCGATGGGTGTGCCCCGCGAGCTGGGCGTCGCCGCCCTGCGGTTCTCGTTCGGCAGGGAGAACACGGCAGAGGACGTGGAGGCGGTGGCGGCGGCGTTCCCGAAGATCGTCGAGAAGGTGCGAGCGCTGAGCGCGGTGCTGCACCGGTGATCCGAACGGGGAACGCGGAAGGCGTAACGCGGAACAGTAGGAGGGGGTTCGTTCGCCCGGGCCGGCCACGCAACCGGACGACGGCGCGCTCTGTTCCGCGTTCCACGTTCCGCGTTCCGCGTTCGGGCGGGGAGCTCTAGGTGGCCGATCGCGTCCTGGTCGCCATGTCGGGCGGCGTAGACTCGTCCGTAGCCGCAGCGTTGCTGGTGGAGGCGGGGTACGACGTCGTCGGCGCCACCATGAAGCTGTTCTGTTACGGCGATCGCGTGCCCGACCGCCCCTGCTGCTCCCTCGATTCGATCACCGACGCGCAGCTCGTGGCCCAGAAGCTCGGGATTCCGCACTACGTCCTGAACCTCGAGGACCGATTCGGGCGCGATGTGATCGCCGATTTCGTCGCCGAGTACGCCCGCGGGCGCACCCCGATCCCGTGTGTGCGCTGCAACTCGTTTACCAAGTTCCGCGACTTCCGCCACCACGCCGACGCGCTCGAGTGCGCCTATGTCGCCACCGGCCACTATGCGATCGCGGGCGACGGCGCACTGTTCCGCGGGCGCGACCGCCAGAAGGACCAGTCGTACTTCCTCTGGGGCATCGACCGGGCCGTCGTCGCGCGGATGCTCACGCCGGTGGGAGCGCTTACCAAGCGCGAAACGAGGGACGTCGCGCGCCGGCTCGGCCTCGTCACCGCCGACAAGCCTGAGTCCGTGGAGATTTGCTTCGTCCCAGACGACGACTACGTCGGCGTGCTGAAGCGTCATCTCCCCGCCGACGCGCCGGCCCTCGCGCCCGGTCCGCTCGTGACGGCGGGCGGCGACGTCGTCGGCGAGCACGCCGGCTTCGCGCGCTACACGATCGGACAGCGCCGCGGGCTACCCGGCGGCTTCCCCGCGCCGATGTACGTCGTCGCGATCCGGCCCGAGACGCGCGAGGTGGTGATCGGCCCGGGGGACGAGCTGTTCGGCCACGCCGTGACGCTCGCCGAGGTGAACTGGCTCACGGACCCCCTCGCGCCGGGGGATGCGGTCCTGGTGCAGTGCCGCTATCGCGCCCCTGCCGTGCCCGGCCGCGTCCGGGAGTACACGAGCGCGACGATCACCCTCGATCTCGCCCAGCCAGTGCGCGCGATCACCCCCGGGCAGTCCGGTGCCCTGTATGACGCGGACGACCGTTTGCTCGGCGGCGGCGTCATCGCGTAACTCTCCCACCCCCAGCTCCTTCCCCTCTCCCCTTCCCACCCGCGGGGCCGTGCGCCGCGTCACTGCCCCATGGGGCAAGGTTGGGGTACGTTCCAGTTTGGAGAGTGCTCGGCTCACCCCTCACTGAGGTGCCCCATGACGGCCTGCCCCCGTTGGCACATGCTCCTCGCGCCCTCGCACGTCCTGGCGCTCGCTTTGCTCGCCGCCGCTTGCGGGAGCGACAACCCCCTCGCACCGGCCAAGCCGGCCGATCCGGTGGCGACTGCCGCCAACGTCCAGGCGCTGGGCACGAGCTTCACTTCCGCGCCGTTCGAGAGCTTTACGTTCGCGACGACGTATGTGCCGACTGCCGCGAGCCCGCTCGCGGCCCTGCGACCGCTGCTGCGCGCCGCCCAGCCGACGCTCGTGACCGGCCGCGCCCTCTCGCCCACCGAGAGCCGGCTCGCCGCCACGGCGCTTCGCGCTGCGCTCGTCCCATCGAGCGGTGCCATCGCCGCCTCGATCTTCCCGCCCGCGGTCGTTTTGGGAACGACCTATACGTGGAACGCGACGACGTTCCAGTATGAGGCAAACGACCCGGCGGTGGTGCCCGGCGCGCCCTCGAACGGTGTGCGGTTCATCCTGTACGCTCTCGACCTGGGAGGCCAACCGATCGCGACGCAGCCCATCGGCTATGCCGACCTCATGGACGAGAGCAGCGGCAATACCCAGAAGCTGCACGTCCTCGTGGTGGGCACGACGACGGATCCGCCGGTCACCTACCTCGATTACGCCGTGAGCGTCACCGTGGGGTCCAACTCCGCCAGCGGAACCGTGGTCGGCTTCATCACGGATGGGACCCAGCGGTTGGATTTCAACGCCGCCATCGCCGAAACCACTACGGGTGCCACGTTCGACATCCGATACGACGTAAATGCGGCGGACGCGCACGTCCGACTGAGGACGACCCTCACGGTGCCTGACCAGAACACGTTGCGGGTCGCCATCAACTTCCGCCTGCAGTTCGGCACCGAGGTCGTGACGGTGACGGGCACCCAGACCCTGAACTTGAGCACGCTCAGCGAATCGGGGACCGTCACTGTTTTGGTCGACGGCGGTATCTACGCGACGATCACGGAGACGGATGGCGCGCTGACCTTCGTAGGCGGCGGTGGCCAGGAGCTCACGGCAGACGATCTCACCGCCTTGCGCGCGATCTTCGATGCGATCGGGACGACGTTCTTGCAGTTCGACGCATTGTTCGCCCCGGCGGGCTCGCTGAGCGCCTGACCAGGGCCACGGGCCGACGCCCTACTTGCGACAACAGCCCCCGCCGGACCCTGGTTCGGCGGGGGTTTTCGCCGCAACTTGGACCTGCCCCAGCGCCCCAAGCCGCTGGTCGTAGCCCATACTCCGGAGGAGCAGCATGCCAGCGTATCGTCGCTCCTGGTGGGGACCCGTGGTCGCCGCCATCCTCGTCGTCGCGGCTTGCAAGGAGAACTTGGGCCCGCAGGCTCACTTGTCCGATCCCGCAGGCCTGAGCAGCGATCTCCACACCGTGTCCGGCGTACTGTTGTCGCCGATGCTCGAGAGCTTTAGCGTTGCGAGCGGCGCGACGGGCTCGCCGGCTGCCGCCCCGAGCCGGCTCGGCGCACTGCTCCGCACCGTCCCGATCGGCCCGCCGCGCACCGCGAGCGCAGTGGACGCGTACTCGACGGCGCACCTGGGGGCGCTGCGCCGCAGCGCCGCGACGTTCTCCGGCGGGATCAGTGCCAGCGTCGTGCCGGGGGCGCTGCTCGGCACGACGTGGGTGTGGAACACGACCACCCATGCGTACGAGCAAGACGGGACCTTCACCCCGGCGGCTCCAGCCGACCGCTTCCGAATGATCCTGTATGCCGTCGACCCGACCACCGGGCACATCCTCGAGACGCCGCTCACCCCCACCGGCTTCGTCGATCTGGTGGACGAGAGCACCACGACACCGGCTGACGACAAGGTCCATGTCATCGTCAGCGGCGGCACGCCGGCGAGCCCCGGCACCGAGTACGCCAACTACACGGTCAGCGGCCAGGTCACCGGCAACCCGGCGACGGCGTTCACGGCGACGGCCGCCGGGTTCGTGAGCGACGGCACGCACACACTTACGTTCAACGCGACGTTTGCGGTGACGCAGCTCGACACCGACAACGCCGATATACAGATCGACGTCACATGGGACCTCGATAATCCGGCCATTCACGTGGAGCTGCACGAGACCCACGAGTTGTCGGACGCCAACCATGCCACCTTCACCCTGACCGAGTTCAGCATCACCAGGGGCGGTGAGTCCGTGTCCATGCATGGCACCCTCACCACCGTCCTGTCGACCGGGGGTGGGACCGTGAACCTGGCGGTCGACGTGAACGGGGTGCCCTGGGTCCGCGTCTACACCAACGAGAGCGGCGTGTGGCTTCGTCACGCCGACGGCAGCTTGCTCTCGCCGGCGGAGGGTCAGGCGTTCCGGGATCTGTTCGCGCTACCCGGGGCCATCGAGTTCGCGATCCTGAGTTTGTTCGGCCCGTGCCAGAGTCTGATGGGCGCCTAAACCGCACGACGGATCGCGAGCCCCCGCCGGACCCTGGTCCGGTGGGGGTTTTCGTCGTATAAGGGGAGTTGAAGATGCTCTACCGCATCCTCGCCGATGGCGTCGTGCTCCTGCACGCGGCGTTCGTCACCTTCGTGGTGCTGGGTGGGTTCCTCGCGTGGCGCTGGCGGCGGGTCGCGCTGGTCCACGTCCCATGCGCGCTGTGGGGGATCGCCATCGAGTACGCCGGCTGGATCTGTCCACTCACGCCGCTCGAGAACGCGCTGCGCGCCCGCGCCGGGCTCGAAGGATATCGCGGCGGATTCGTCGAGCACCACGTGATTCCGGCGCTCTACCCGACGGGGCTCGCCCGACCGACGCAGGTGGTGCTGGGCACGCTCGTGCTGGTGGTGAATGTGGTCGCTTACAGTGTGCTCTTGCGACGGAAATGACCCACGGGACGTGTGGGGGCGCAGCATGCTGTGCCCCCACATATTACGTCGGCACACATCGGAGGCCCCATGCGCGCCTGCTCGCTGACCATTGCCCTCATACTCCTCGCGGCGTGTTCCGCCGGCAAATCGGCCAAATCCACCACCGCCGGCGATTCGCTCACAGAGCGCCAGCGGGATTCGATTCTCGCGCGGTCGCGGATCCCCGGCGCCGCTGGTGTGGGCAGCGCGCTGCGGGCCGCGGACTCGACCAACGCCCGCATTCGGGCGACGGACAGCGTCGCGCCGTGAAGGGGGCGGTCGCTGCCACCCTGCTCGCGGCGCTCGCCGCGTGCGGGCCCGCGAATCCCTGCACGTCCTCGCAGATGCACCTGCACACGCGGTTCGCACAGCCCTACGTCGGCCACTGGGTGGTGGCACGGGGCGACACCCTCACCCTGCCCCAGCTCGGAGACCGGTTCAAGCTCGGCACGGTGGTGCTCGACACCGCGCGCGTCGTGGTGGGCCGCGCGTGTCGCTTCAAGGGTGTCCTGATGTTCACGGTACCGCGCGCCGAGACGCTCGCCGTCACCTGGTCCGGAACGCCGGAGCAGGCGCTCATCTACGGGTGGCCGGTCGACCTGGGGCCGTTCGCCGGCATCGGTGCGGTGCGGGTGGGCGACTCCCTCGCCGGTGCGATCCTGTTCGACTCGCGACTGGGCGTGGAGGTGCGCGCCGGCGTGACCGCGCGGTTCATCGCCGGCCGGGCGCGCCGCTGAGCCGTGCCGCTATCTTTCGGAGCATGAAGGGGTTCTTCTTTCGGTTGCTCATCACGGCGCTCGGCCTGTGGGCCGCCGCGACCATCGTCCCCGGCGTCCGGCTCGACGGCTGGGGCAACCTGATCGTCGCGGCGCTGCTGCTCGGTATCGTGAACGCGGTGATCCGGCCGGTCATCCTCATCCTCACGCTGCCGCTGACGGTCCTCACGCTCGGGCTCTTCATCTTTGTCGTGAACGGCATCTCCCTGGCTGTGGTCGCGTGGCTCATGCCGGGCTTCGCGCTCTCCGGGCTGGGTGCCGCGATCCTCGGCTCGATTGTCGTGGGGCTGACGAGCTGGATCGGATCGGCGTTCGTCGGCGGCTCGGGTCGGATCGAGCGCTACCGTCGCATCGAAGTGACGGGCCGCCGGATCGACTGAACGACGGCGAAGGGTTGTGGAGGTTGGTGGAGGTTGACCCCGTGATCGATACACCCTCGGAGCGTTGCAATCGACATGATGCTCGCCACTCTCGTTCTCTCAACTGCCCTTCTCCAAGCCCCCACCCTACCGCTCACCATATCGCCGAGGCGACCGCTCGGTACCCTGCGTGAGCAGGCGGCCGTCCAGCAGGCGTGGCTCCGCTACCGGCTCGACTCGGTGCTGCCCCGCCTCATGCGCCAGTACCATGTGGCGATGTGGGTCGTGCCGATGCGCGAATACAATGAAGACCCGGTGTTCTGGTCCCTCGTCTCGGCCACCACGTTCTTCGCGCGGCGACGCACGATCTACGTGTTCTCCGATCGGGGGCCCGCCGGGGGGGGCGTCGAGCGGCTGGCGCTCGGGGGCACGTCGCAGGGCGGGCTGTACGACGCGTACCACGCGCAGGAGACCCTCGACCCCTCGATCGGCCGCCGGCCCGAGCTGGTGGGCCAGGCGCAGTGGGACTTGCTGCGGCGGGTCATCGAGGAGCGTGACCCGCTGACGATCGCGGTCGACATGTCGACCGCGCACGCGTTCTCGGACGGCCTCTCGGCCGGGGAGTGGGAGCAGCTCCAGGCCGTGCTCCCCGAGCGGTATCGAGCCCGGATCGTGCGCGCCGAGCGCCTGCCGCTCGAGTACCAGGAGATCCGGGCGCCGGCGATGCTCCCGGTCTACCGGCGGTTGATGACGGTCGTGTGGGGCGTCATCGACACGGCGTTCTCGAACAAGGTGGTGACACCGGGGAAAACCACCACCGACGACGTCGCCTGGTGGATGCGCCAGCGCGTGAACGACCTCGGGTTCGGCACGTGGTTTCATACCGACGTGGACGTGCAGCGGCGCGGGGTCGATCTGGCGGATTCGGGAGCGGTCGTGATCCAGCGCGGCGACGTGCTGCACTGCGACTTCGGCATCACCGCCCTGGGCCTGAACACCGACACCCAACACATGGGCTACGTGCTGCGCCCCGGTGAACGGGACGTCCCGGCGGGCCTGAAGCAGGCCCTCCAGAACTCGAACCGGCTGCAGGACATTCTGCTGGCGGAGATGCGGCCCGGGCGGACGGGCAACGACGTGCTGGTCGCGGCGCTCGCCCAGATGCGCGCCGCGGGGATCACCGGGACGATCTACAGCCATCCGATCGGCGATCGCGGGCACGGTGCCGGGCCGTTGATAGGCTTGTGGGACCACCAGGAGGGGGTCCCCGGACGGGGGGACGTGCCCCTCGTCCCCAGTAGCTGGTTCTCGATCGAGCTCCAGGCCACGACGCCTTTACCCGAGTGGGGCAACCAGCCGGTGCGCTCTGCGCAAGAAGAGGACGCGGAGCTCGGCGCGGATGGTCAGATGCGCTGGATCCTGCGGCGACAGACCGAATTCCACGTGGTGAAATAGGCGGGAGGCGGGAGACGGGAGACGGGAAACGGGAAACGGGAGACGGGAGACGGGAGACGGGAAACGTGAAGGCGTACGACGTGGAGACGCCGGCGTTGCTGCTGCACCTGGACGTCGTGGAGCGCAATCTCGCGCACATGGCCGCGCGTGCTCGGCAGCTCGGTGTCGCGCTGCGGCCGCATGCCAAAACGCACAAGTGCGTGGAGCTCGCTCGCCTGCAGCTCGAGCACGGCGCGCGCGGCCTTGCCGTGTCGACGCTGGTGGAGGCGGAGGTGTTCGCGCAGGCCGGGTTCGGCGATCTCACCTGGGCCTTTCCCATCGACCCGAGCCACATCCGGCACGCGCGTCGCATCGCGCAGGAGACGGGCGCGACCCTGCGGGTCGTGGTGGACGACCTGCCCACCGCCCGAGCGCTCGCGGGGTCGGGGCTGCACGTGTGGCTCAAGGTGGACTGTGGCTATCACCGCGCCGGCGTGAACCCAGTGTCGTCCTACGCCTTGGATGTGGCGCGCGAGCTCGGGCGCGAGCAGGGGCTCGTGTTCGACGGCATCCTGAGCCACTCCGGTCACGCGTACCGCACCACGGGGAAGGCGGAAGCGGCCCAGGTGGCGGAGCAGGAGCGAAGCGTCATGGTCGGCTTCGCGGAGCGGCTCCGAGAGGAGGACCTGCCGGTGCGCGAGGTCAGCGTCGGCTCGACGCCGGCGATGGCGGCCGTCGCCGACCTCGCGGGAGTGAGCGAGGCGCGCCCGGGCAACTACGTGTTCTACGACCGTACGATGGTGCTGATCGGCTGCTGCGAGGCCGCGGACGTGGGCGTGACGGTGCTCGCGACGGTCGTCTCGCACCAGCCCGGGGCGGCGCACGTCATCGTGGATGCCGGGGCGCTCGAGCTGTCCAAGGACCCGGGGCCCGCGCATGTCGGTTCGCAAGCCATGGGCGCGGTGCGCGGGGCCCCCCAGCTCACGGTGGCGACGCTGTCGCAGGAGCACGGACTGATCCGCGCGGAGTCCCCTGCGATGCTCGACGGCCGGTTCACGGTCGGGGAGCAGCTCGAGATCATCCCCAACCACTCGTGTCTGACGGTCGCCCATTTCGACCAGTACCACGTCGTGAGGGGGACGGGCGACCCTCACGGACGCCCTGACGGCGGCGCGGGACGGGTGGTCGATCGTTGGAGGGTCGAACGCGGGCGATGAGCGTGGCCCCGACATGCGACCCCGCGGATTGTGAGGGCCGTCATCGAGCGTGCGGTCCTGCCGCGTTCTCTTCCTTCGTGACCCCGCGGCCGTGTCTCCCTAACGTCATAGGCTCGCCATGAAGATCTTTCTCCGTCATCTGTTATTGTGCGCCATGCCGCTGCTGTTTGGGGCGGGCGCGGGCTACTACTTCACGACCATCCAAGGGTCGTGCGGCGCCATGGTCGGCGCGCTCTTCTCCGGTAAATGCGCCGGGCGGCAGCGCCAGTATCAGACACGGTTCCAGTTCGCGGGCGCGGGTTTCGGCACCCTGCTCGGCGCGACGCTCGGCACCTGGCTGGAACATCGCCGCCGGCGTACCGTACAACCGACAACCTCTGAAGGAGAGCCGTCATGAAGCGCATCTCCACGGCCGTGGCGTTGTCCCTGCTCGTCGCCCCGGGCCTCCTCGCACAGGACACCACCCAAGCCGCGGCCCCCGCCCCGGCGGCCGCCGAGGTGACCGTCGACGAGGCGGTGGTGGCGAGGTCGATCCTGGACCGGCAGCCCCAGGACACGGGCAGCACGTTTCCCGCCGACGTGGGTCAGCTGATCTGCTGGACCAAAGTGACGGGCGCCGGCGGCGCCAGCACCCACCACGTGTGGTTCCACGGCGACACCCAGGTGGGTGACGTCGAGCTGCAAGTGGGCGGGTCGCCCTGGCGGACCTGGAGCCGGAAGACGGTGCCCGTCGACTGGACCGGCGCCTGGCATGTTGAGGTGCGGGACGCTGCGGGAACGGTCCTGAAGCGACTCGACTTTACCGTAGGTCAGTAACCGACGTACGACGGTACGACGCTACGTCGTACGATGAGCACGTCGTACGACGTGGCGTCGTAGCGTCGTAGCGTCGCACCACGTATTCTAGTACCCCATGGATCTCGTCCATCAAGTCGCGGCCAATCTCGAAATCGACGCCGGAAAGGCCGAGAAGGGCATCGGGGCGATTTTGATGGCCCTGCGGATGAGCCTCGATCGAGACACGTTCGACGCGGTCAAGCACGCGCTACCGAACTGTGAGAGGTTGATGGGTCGCGCGCTGATGAGCGGCGCGCGCACAGGCGAGATGGCAGCGCTGGTGGGCCCCGCCGGTCTGATGGCCGCGCTCGCCGCAGCGGGCTATCAAAAAGACGACATCGCGCGCCTCGGGCGCCTCGTACTCGAGCACCTGGGGCCCGCCATCGGGACCGAGCAGCTCGAAAAATTCCTCGAAGGGGCGCCGGCGCTGCGCTGAGCGGCGCGCGCCTAGCGCCTCCGAACGGGGATACGCCCCACCGGCGCGCGGTCTGCTGCGCCGCGCCACACGGCGCCCGGGAGCGCGATGCCCCGCGTCGTCCCCGCCACGCCCGCTGCACCCGCTCCACCCCCTCCCCCAGCGACTGCCACGGCCCCGCTGCGCACACGCGTGACCGGTTGCGTCCGCGCCTGTCCGGCGGCGGCGTCCCCGCGCTGCATCCCGGGCGTTGAGGGCGGGACGCGCGCCAGCCCGACGGTTTCCGGATCGCGCCGAGCGCTGCCTGTCTGGGCGCCGCGGCGGAGCTCAATTCCGTCCAGGGCCGACCGCTGCCCGGCCTGTTCTAGGGCCGGAGCCGAGGGGGACGCGGAGAAGACCGTGTACCGCACGTGGCTGATTGGAGCGCGCGGCACCGCCGCGGCGGCGCCGGTCGACCGCCGGCCGGCCTCGTTCTGCGGCACCCGCGATCGCGGCTCGATCGGCTGGCCCGCAGGGGATCGGTGCGGCTGGGTGACCCGTGCGCGGGACGGGAGCGTCACGGCGCCGGCGGGTGAGCGCATGACCAGGGCGATCGCGTGTGTCTGGTGCGCCTCGGCGCAGGGCTCGTGGATGCCGCAGATGCCCTGGTCGATGGGCCGGTCGCGATGGAACCGCCGGCCACCGAGGTGCGAGGGCGCGATGAGGATCTGCTCGTACGCGATGAACGTGCAATTGAGACAGACGGGCGGAGACGTGCCGTACCCATATGGCGGCGTCATATCCAGCCCCTGCGCGTACACCGGTGGCGCGACCGTGTAGGTCACCACGTCGTAGTTGAAGTTGCCGGCGCCGAGCATCCGCTGCACCAGGTCACTCAGCGCGCCTTCGGCATCGGAGCCGGTCCAGGTCGGGATCAGCGCATCCGAGTTCCACGATGCCTCGCGCGCGAAGTCGTCGAACCGCATCGGGTCGGGCGACAGCGCGGCGAGGATCATCCCCTGTCCGTCCGGCTCCACCACGACGAACGCGGCGCCGTCGGTGGCACCGCGAATCTCGTAGGTCCCCGCGCGCACGAACGGGTCGTCCGCCGGCTGGCCCGGGAACACGACTTCGATGCGTCCGTCGGTCCTGCGATGCAGCACGACGAGGTTGCCGTCGGCGCCCGTCTGGACAGAGACGCGCACCGGGCGCCCCCGGCTGATGGGGGTATCGGCATCGAGCCAGAGACGCACCGGTCTCGCTTCCGGCTGCGGAACAGCGGCCGGCGGACTAGTCTGCAGGAGCAGCGCCACGAGCGGCAGGAGCATGGGAGGCCGCCTTTCCTAAGGCCTACGCGAAACGAACGTCACACGTTGAGGGCGGGTCAAGGCCCCTGGCCACGGGGTGTGCCAAACAGGGGATCCTGGGCTTCAGCGGCAGAGCTGGGGCGGGAGGACTCGAACCTCCAACTTCCCGGTTAACAGCCGGGCGGTCTGCCAGTTGACCTACACCCCATTGGCGCGACGACAAAACGTGCGCCCCCGAAAACCTCTCGGTGTCGGGGGCGCGGTCACGAGACCAGCCGAAAACGCTACGCCGCCCGACCCCTGAGAATGGGGGTGCGGTTGCAATTCGCCACCAGAACGGCAATGCTCAACATGGCTCCAACAGTATCATCACCACCCCACTCGAGCAAGGGTTCGCCATGCTGCCCGCCATCACTCCCGCCCCGACTGATCCCGCCCTGCCCGGCGAGCGCGCCGGTCAGACGCGCCGAGTTGGCCGAATGAGCGGCCGCGGGCTTGGGACCGCGCTCTTGCTGCCGGTGTGCGCGATGCTTGGGACTCGCGCGGGTTGGGGCCAGAACACGGGGAGCGCCGGGTGGCGGATGGCGGGTGTCTGGGTCGCTGCCGGTCCGAACGCCGCGTTCGAAAGCCGTGCGGGCACCAAACACCACAACGAGTACTTGCTGGGCGTGCGCGTGGAGCGCCAGCTTGTGGGATTCGGTGCGATGAAGCTGTACTACACGGTGGACGCGCTGCCTCTCGTCCTGAGCACCGCGTCGCCCGTGCACTACGACCGGGTGGACTCCACGTGGGTGCCGCACATGGGCACGGTGTACGGCTTCGGCCTCGTCCCCGTCGGAGTCGAGCTGCGCTGGACGCGCCTCTTACATCTCGTCGCGGGGGCGAGCGTGGGGGCGCTGCTCTTCACACAGCCGCTGCCGGACCCGCTGTCCACGCGGTTCAACTTCAGCATCGCCGGTGACATCGG
>DATHGL010000290.1:0-2091 GCA_035317625.1 Gemmatimonadales bacterium
GACAAGGACACGTAGAAGAGGCGCTACGCCCCGAAACGGCGTGATTGGAAGTACGGGTCGACCAAGGGTGGTATGCACCTCGACGAGCGGGTGGACAGGCGCATACAGGACGCCCCAGAGCACCGCGGCTAAGACACCGCCCAGCAGAGCGCGACTCCAGTTGAGTCTCGACATTTGCCGCATCCTGCCCGTAGGCGTGTGCGTGAGACTCAGGCAGCGCGCGACTGGCCGGCGCCTAACGGATCGCGCTTAAGCTGCGGGCGACATGCCAGCGGGCGCAAGGAGTTGGAGCCGCAGACAAAAAAGGCTGGCCAGCGAGTCAACGCAATTCTTCCCTACTTGTGAGCGCCCGTCAGCTTCAAGCGCTTGTTAGGCCGTGGCGCGCTCTAGCCGCCACACTCAAGATCCCAGTGAAATCGACGAATCGTGGCTGACTGTGGCGTGTCAAGGGTCCCCGAGAGCTCGAGCTGGTAGAAGCAGTCGCTGGCCTCTTCGTCCTTGATGTCGCAGATCGCCGTGTACGAAAACTCGTGCTCGACGACAGTGTCGCCGTGAGCCTGAACGCGTGTATTGGACCGAACGAGCTTAGCATCTCGACAGGGACCCAATTGCCGGAAGAAAGAATCCGTGCGTCGGAGGTACCGGATCAAGGCACTGTCGGTCGCGAGGGCGGACCGTTGCGCGTGCAGCGAGCCCCCGGTCGTTGCGGCCAACGCGGAGGCAAGAACCATGACTCGAACGAGGGAACGCGCCATCGGCCTAACTCATATTGGACTGCTGGTCATCGGTTCGCTCGCTCGTTCTCACCGCAGTCCAAGGCGTCATCGGTCGAGCCAATGAGGTTCCTGTAACCTCTGCGACGGCGCCTGTTAACGTCAAGCCCCTAAGCTCTGGTCCATTGTGGAAACATTGCGAGGCTCGCAGCCTAAGACCGCTCGCAGCCTAAGACGCGGAACGTTGCGCTCAAGCTACCCCTGATATTGCTACAGTGTGTCTGCAGGGCTCCTCACCCCCAGGCCACCCCGATTGAGAACGTGCGTGTAGATCATCGTCGTGCGGACGTCCCGGTGGCCGAGGAGCTCTTGCACCGTGCGGATGTCCGAACCCGCATCCAGGAGATGCGTGGCAAACGAGTGCCGAAACGTGTGGCAAGTCGCTCGCTTGGCGATCCCGGCGGCCCGCACGGCGTCGCGCACCGCCCGCTGGATGGCCGATTCGTGCAGGTGATGCCGCCGCGCCTCCCCAGACACGAGATCGCGGTGCGTCCGCGTCGCCGGAAACACCCACTGCCACGCCCATTCCGCAGCTGCGCCCGGCGCCTTCCGCTCGAACGCACCCGGCAGCGCCACTCGACCGCCACCGCGCCCCTCGCGGGCATGGCGCGCCCGCAAGCGCGCCAGATGTTCCGCCAAGGGGCCCTGCACCCTGACTGGCAAGGGAACCACTCGGTCCACTCCCCCCTTTCCCGCCCGTACCCGGATCTCGGCCCGCTGAAAGTCGATGTCCTTCACGCGCAGGCTCAAACACTCGAGCAACCGGAGCCCGGAGCCGTACAGCAAGAGCACCACAAGGCGCGGCACACCCCGTAACTGGGCCAACACCATCCGCACCTCATCCCGATTCAACACCACGGGCAGACGCTGCAGCTCCTTTGCGTGCACGATGCCCTGAGGCGACAACGTCAGCCGCCGACCCAGCACGGCTTCGTACAGAAACAGCAGCGCGGCCAGCGCCTGGTTCTGGGTGGATGCACTCACCCCGTCGCCCTCGGCGAGATGATCGAGAAACGCCCGGACCTCGGCCTCGCCCAGACCGTCGGGGTGGCGGCGGCCGTGGAACACCACGAACCGCTTCGCCCACCCGGCATACGATTCCTCCGTGCGCGGGCTGTAGTGCCGTGCCCGCACCGCCGCGCGTAACCGCCCGAGCAGCGTGCGCGGACCTGACGCCATTCCCGAAGAATCCCCGGACACGCCTCACCCTAGCGGAAGGACCAACCTAGACAAGGTCAAAAAACTGCAGAACGCAGCCGCGGAGGCACTCACCCCGGCTTGTACACCCCCCACACCCCCCGCAATACCTCGCTCATCT
>DATHGL010000291.1:0-3701 GCA_035317625.1 Gemmatimonadales bacterium
GCGATGTAGCGCCGCTCGTTGCGGCACGGCACGAGCACGGAGACGAACGGACGGTCAGCCGACATTCTGCACCTGCTGAGTGAGGGGGGCGTGGGTGCCCCGCGGTGAGCGCTGCAGCACGGAGTGGTAGAGCGCGATCAACCGGGCCGTCAGCGTGTTCTCGTCGAGGTGGATCACCGTGGCGCGTCCCGCGATGCGCTGCCGCCGCTCGAGCACCCGCGCCAGCGACGCCGCGATCGTCTCCGGCCGCTCGTCGGGGCAGAGCTCGCAGCCGTCGATGCCGCCCAAACGCTCTGCGACGTCGCCGACGTGTACCGAGACCACCGGCAGGTCACACGCGAGCGCCTCCTTCACGACGTTGGGCGATCCCTCCTGCATCGAGGTGAAGACCATGGCATCACACGCGCTCATCAGGTACGGCATGTCCGCGTGCGGGACGCCCCAGGCCACGATCAGCTCGACCGGCAGCGATGGGTTGAGCAGCGCGATGGCCCGCGTGGCCAGCTCATACCGTTTGCGCGGGACCGCCGGATTGCCGGCGAACAGCACCAGGCGGCGATCGAGCGGCAGGCCGAGGCGCGCCCGGGCTGCGTCGCGCGGGACGGCGCGGAACAGCGTGAGATCGAGGCCGGACGGCAGCACCGTCGCGGGCACGGACGCCGGGAGGTGGCGCTTCATGTGCTCGGAGACGACGATCACCGCGTCGGCCTGCGTGGCGACCATCCGGGTCAGCCGCTGCAGGATCCGGCCGGCACGCGTGTAGCGTCCGCCCTGGCCGACGATGCCCAGGAGGTCGCTGCCCCGGTAGGTGACGACGAGGGGAACCCGTTTCGGCAGCGCCAACAGGCCGCTCTGACCGAACTGGGCGTGTACCAGGTCGTAACGCCCGAAGGCGAGGCGACGGCGTGCTCGGAGCCACGCCAGCGCGTAGTTCCAGGGCCGGCGCTCGCCGCGGAAGTGAAACACGTCCACATGCACCCCGGCCGCGCGCAGGAACTCCGCTTGCCGCTTGATGAAATGCGTGGTTTGTGGCTGCCCCGGTTGCGGCCACCCGCTCGTGATCATGAGGACGCGCACCGGCTGCGCTTCACCTCCGAGGGGTGGCGCGGTGATCGCCTGCGCCACCGAGGCGGGCCGGCGACGGGGGCGGGCTGGGCGGACGAGCCCCGCGATCCCCTGGACCCATTCGCCCAGCGCCGGCCACCGATCGTCCGCCTGCCACGTCTCGCTGCGCGTGCCGGGCGGCTGCGGCCCGAGGACCTCGCGCAATCCTTCCAGGACGCTGGGATAGGGCTCGGGATATCCCGGAGGCCGACCTTTGAGGATGTTCAGCATGCGTTTGACGTCGCCCCAGAGCCAGCGGCTCGTCACGCCCGTCTCGTAGCCGGCCGGCGGATCGACGGGCTCGCCACGCAGCAGGCGAACCCACAGGGTGGGGAAGTCGACCCCGGACTGGACGGCCAGGTCGAGCGACCCCCAGAAGCGCCCGTTGACTTCGATCAGGCAGGGCTCGTTCTCCCCGTCGTCGCGAAATTCCACCATCGCGGGTCCGTGCCAGGCCCACGCCGCGAGCAGCCGGGCCGCAGGGGCCTGCAAGCGCGGATCGAGGACGATCGAGCGCCGCAAGCTGCTCCCCGACCCCGACGGCCGCACGTCGCGCAGGCGCTCGTGTGCGAACCAGGCCAGGGGCGTGCCGTGATCGCACAGCGCGAACACACCTTTGCCGCGCCCGGGGACGAATCCCTGAATCAGGGGCCAGAATCGGTCCTGCCGGCAGGCGCGCATCTGCGCCTCGAGCTCGGTGCGGTCGCGCGCGTAGCCGGACCCGTCGCCCGAGACGAACCGGCCGCCCTCCCAGAAGTGGCTAAAGCGCGGCTTGACGACGACCGGGTATCCCAGCGCCGCCGCCGCCGCGACCCCATCGGCGAGCGACGTCGGGACTCGCCGCGGGGGCACGCGCACGCCGCAGGCCTCGGCCAGCTCCAGGGTGAGCGCCTTGTCGAAGGCGCGCAGAACCAGATCGTGCGGGCCGCAGCCCACCGCGATCCCCAGCGCCTCCCATTCCTCGCGCTGCAGGTTGCACAGGATGCAGGACCGCTCCGTCTGGGGCAGCACGACCTGGACCCCGTGCTGCTGCGCCCAGGCGCGCAACGCCGTGAACGCCGTGAGCGTCTCGTCGGCCAGGCGGAATCGCGCCCGGCAGTGGCGCGACCACGCCGCCAGGGGCCGGCGCTCGACACCCGCGACGAACACGACGTGCCCGGCCCGGCCGAGGGCACGCACGCACGCAAGCGCCTGAGTCGTGGAGCCGTCCAGCACGAGGACGCGGCTCGTCATCGCAGCCTTCGCGCCCAGGCGGGGGCGGGTGCCGCGTGCCGGGCGGCGGGCGCCCGACGACCGCGGCCGAACAGCGACGTGCCCAGGGACCACAGCGCGGCACCCACCAGCGGCAACGGGTCGTCCCACGACACGGCGCGCTTGGCCTGGCAACGGAGCGCCCACGCAAGCCAACGCCACAGCGGCATGCCGGCGGCGCGCGCGGGCGCCCAGTCCTGCCAGAGCTTGCACCACTGCACGCCCGCTCGCGCCTTGCGGAGCGGCGGCCGCGGTGCCCCGGTGAGGTCGCCGTACACCAGCAGCGGGACGTTCACGCCCGCGAGCGCGGCGGGGTGGTGCCACAGCGTGAAGCGCGGGTTGATTTCGAGCAGGTGCAAGCGGCCGTCCGGGCCTCGCTTGAAGTCGAGCTTCGCGACGCCCCGGAGCCCGACGCGGTGCACGACGTCGCGCCCCAGCGCGGCCACGTCGCCCGCATCGGTGATCTCGAGGGCCGTGCTGTGGCCGTGCTGGGTCGGATGCGTGCGGATCTTCCGACCCGTGAATTCGGCGGCCGTCTGGCCGCGCTCGTCCACGTACACGTGATAGCTCTCGATCGCGCTCTCCGGGCCCGGGACGAGCTCCTGCGCGATCATTGGCTCGCCCGCCGCGGCGAGCCGCGGCCAGAGCTCGGCGAGCGCCGCCGGCGTCGCCACACAGAGCGCCTTGCCCGCTCCGCCCACCGGCGTCCAACGGTCGGTGCGGCGCGTGAGCGGCTTGACGACGAGCGGGAACTGCAGGCCCAGCTCGCTCGGCGGGGATCGATCGGTCGGATCGAGGGGGCGTGCCCGCGGCACCGGAAGGTCCAGTCGCGAGGCGAGCGTCTGAAACCGGGACTTGTCCACCAGGTCTTCCACCAGCGTGGCGTCAGCGACCACAAACCGGAATCGCCGGCGCAGCACGTCCCGGTACCGGGACACGAGCAGCAGCTCGCGGTCCTCCTGGTAGAACAAGACGGGCGCCTCGGGTTGGCTCGCGGCGAAGGCGGTCAGGATGTCCACCAGCTCGTCCGCGTGCTCCCATGCGTCCCGCCAGGGGACGACGACGCGGGCGAACCGTGAGAAGCGCGCCGGCGCGCCCGGTTTGGTGACCACGGCGCACGGGATCCCGGCGAGCCCGAGCGAGCGCAGGAGGTCGGTGTCGCCCATCACGCACGCGAGCGGCCCACGCGGTCGTTTCATGAGACCTGCACCGGCGCGTCGTCAGCCACTTCGGCGCCCGCGCCCGGGTTCCGGGGCGCACCCGGTGCGGGAGACAGCAGGCGGGCGAGCCGACCGTGAACGGCCTGCTGCCACCGGTACATCCGCTGCGCCAGGTCGCGGACGTGC
>DATHGL010000292.1:0-11269 GCA_035317625.1 Gemmatimonadales bacterium
CGGTGCAGCCGCTCGACGAGCTCGGCGCGGCCGACGATGATCCCCGCCTGCGGGCCGCCGAGCAGCTTGTCGCCGGAGCAGGCGACGGCATCCACGCCGCTCGCCAGCGCCTCGGCCACGGTGGGCTCGCCGCGTAATCCCCACGGGGTGAGGTCGAGCAAGAGCCCGCTGCCGAGGTCGTACAGGCTCGCGAGGCCGCGCGCGTGCGCCAGCGCCGCCAGCTCCGCCGCCGGCACCTCGGCGGTGAATCCGGTGACCTGAAAATTGGAGCGGTGCACTTTGAGCAGCAGCTTGGTGGCTGGGGTGAGGGCGGTTGCGTAGTCCCTCGGGTGCGTACGGTTGGTGGTCCCGACCTCGACCAGCTTCGCGCCCGAGCGGGCCATGATGTCCGGGATCCGGAACGCGCCGCCGATCTCCACCAGCTCGCCGCGTGACACGACGGCCTCGCCGTCGCGGGCCAGCGCCGAGAGGGCGACGAGCAGGGCCCCGGCGGCGTTGTTCACGACGATCGCGTCTTCGGCGCCCGTCAATTCGACGAGCAGGTCACGGCATAGCCCGTGGCGTGAGCCACGGGCCCCCCGCGCGAGGTCGTATTCCAGATTCGAGTATCCCGCCGCGATGCGGGTCATCGCCTCGCGGGCGGCGCGCGCCAGCGGTGCCCGGCCCAGGTTCGTGTGCAGCACCACGCCCGTGGCGTTGATCACCGGGGCGAGCGACGGGGCGGCGAGCCGCCGCACCCGCGCGTGCACCGCGGCGGCCCAACCCTCGGGCGGCGCGGCCCCGCCGTTGGCGCGCGCGTGCTCGATCGCGTCTCGCGCGGCGCGCACCACCAGGCTGCGCGGATGCGCCGCGACGAGCGCCGCGACGTCGGACTCCGCGAGCAGGGCATCCACGGCCGGGAGCCGGCGGCGGGGATCGCTCATCGGGGCCGCGCCGGAGACTTGGTGGTGTCGCGCGGCGTGGGCGGCTTTGGCACCGGCATCTCGATCACGCCGCGCGCATCCGCGGCCACGCCGCTGAGACTGGTCGCGCCGTGCACGCGCACGAGGTACTTCGCACCCGGCGTGAGCGGCCGGGCGGTCTGGATGATGAGCCGATCATACGGCACGGGGCGCTGACTCAGGAGTTTGCGGACGCGGGCCGTGTCGACCCGTGCGGCCGTGGTGTCTCTCCGCGACGGCCCGCCGGGGGTCCGGGCGACGGCTGGCGCCCGCTGGCCTGCCGGCGCCGGGGGCCCCCGGCGGGCCGTGGTATCGCGGCGTGCCGTCGTATCCTGCAGTCGCTTGAGTGAGTCGGCCACCGCCCGGGCCCGCGCCTGCATCGAGTCGAACTGCGCCGGCCGGTACAGCGCCTGGACCGCGACGGGCGTCGTGTCGGGGAGCCCGAACACGCGCACCGCGGCCGTGTCCGGCGCGCGCGCAGGGTCGAGCGGCTGCGAGAACCCGACGCGCAGCGTGATGGTGTCCACCGACTCGACGGTGGTCACGCGTGGACCGACGGTGTCGTGCGCGAAGGCCCACAGCACGGCCGTCGCTGCGGAATCCACGGTGACGGTGACCGTGTCGAACGGCTCGCGCCGGTCTTGCCGCCGGTTGTTGTTCTGGTCCTGAACGGCCCACACGCGATAGCGCCCGGCCGGGATGTCCGGCAGGCGGAAGTTCCCGGCGGAGTCCGTCAGCGTGACGTAGGCGACTGTGTCGGGGAGGGGAGCGGCGCGGATCACGGCCTGCGGCAGGGTGCGCTGCTCGACCCAGAGCAGCGCGGTCCCCGAGAGCACCGCGGTGGGCAGCGCGCCGCCCGTCGAGAACACGATCATCCGACCGGTCTTGGTGACGTTGCGCCGCAGGTCGGCGATGCCGGGCAGCAGCTCGAGATGATACACGCGGTTCCGCTTCCACCCCTCTTTGGGCGCGACGTGAATCGCGTCGCGATGCCAGGACACCTTGACGTCGCCCGCGACCGGCGAGAGGACCACCCGCTGGGCCAGCCCGGTGATCGCGCCGCCGGCCGCGGCTCCGCCGGGCGCCTCGTCGATCACCTCGTCGAACTGGACGACGGCGTCGCCGCGCAGGTCGGGCACCACCGCTCCGGATTCGGGCACGGTGCGCACGAGGGCGGCCGGCGTGGTGCGGAGCGGGCCGCCGGGGGGCGGCCCCTGGTTCGCGCAGCCCCACGCGAGCGCCGTTACGAGCAGCCCAGCGACCTGAGCTTGTCGGCCAGCCCCTGTCGCTGGTCTCGCCACGCCCGCTCCTTCTCGCGCTCCTTGGCGACCACCTCGGCGGGCGCCCGCGCGACAAACTGCTGGTTGGCCAGCTTCCCGATGAGCCCGGCGAGCTGTTGGTCGAGCCGCGTCAGCTCGCCCGACAGGCGGCGACACTCTTGCTGCACGTCGATCGCATCCGACAACGCCACGAATACCTCGCTCCCGTCTGCGAGCACGGCGTATGCCCCGGTGTCGGCCGCCCGGCGGCCGTCGAACCGCAGGACCTGAAGCTGCGCGAGCCGGACGATCGTCTCGCGCTCCCCCTCGAAGGCGCGCTGCGCCTCGCGCGTTTTGCTCGTCAGCACGGCGCCGACGCGCGCCTTGGGGCTGACGCGATATTCCGCCCGGAGGTTGCGCATGGCGGCGATCGCGTCCTGCACCAACGCGAACTGCACCTCCGCGGCCGCATCTCCCCATGCGTCGAGCGCCACGGGCCACTGGGCCACGGCGAGCAGCTCGTCCGCGGTGCGGCCCGGCAGCTTCTGCCACAGCTCCTCGGTGATGAACGGTACCACCGGGTGGAGCAGCCGGAGCGCCACGTCGAAGCAGTACGTGAGCACGGCTTGGGCCGCAGCGACGGACGCGGCATCCCCCGAAGCCGAGTTCGGCGCGAGGCGAGGCTTGACCGCCTCCACGTACCAGTCCGCGAGCTCCTTCCACACGAAGTCGAAGCACCGCTTGGCCGCCTCGTCCAGCCGGAACTGCTCGAGCGACGCGGTCGCCTCGCGGACCGCGCCTTGCGCGCGCGACAGGATCCAGCGATCGACGAGCGGCAGGTGCTGCGCGTCGAGCGCGTCGAGCGGCTGCACCCGCTCCGGGAGCTGCGCCAGGATGAAGCGTCCGATGTTCCACAGCTTGTTCGCGAAGTTCCGACCCGGAGCGAACGTCGTCTCGAGGTCTCCTGGATCGAGGATCACGTCCGCCCCGAGCGAGCTTCCCGCGATCAACGTCCAGCGCAGCGCGTCGGCGCCGTACAGCCGCACCACGTCCAGCGGGTCGATCCCGTTGCCGAGCGACTTGGACATCTTGCGGTGCTGGGTGTCGCGCACTGTGCCGTGCAGGTACACGGTGGTGAACGGGAGCCGCCCCTCCATGAAGTGATACCCGGACATGAGCATCCGGGCCACCCAGAAAAAGAGGATCTCGGGCGCGGTGACGAGCGTGTGGCCGGGATAGAAGCGCGCGAGATCCGCGGTGCGCTCCGGCCACCCGAACGTCGCGAACGGCCAGAGCCAAGACGAAAACCACGTGTCGAGCACGTCCGGGTCGTGCACCACGGGCCCGCCGCACGTGCGGCACTGCGTGGGGTCCGCGCGGTCGGCCCATTGCTCGCCGCACCGCGCGCACGTGAACACCGGGATGCGGTGACCCCACCACAGTTGCCGCGAGATGTTCCAGTCCCGGATGTTCTCCATCCAGTGCTCGAACGTCGCGCGCCAGCGCTCCGGGGCGATCTGGAACCGATCGTCTCGGTAGGCGGCGAGCACGGGGGTGGCGAGCGGCGTCATCTTCACGAACCATTGATCCGACAGCCGGGGCTCGACCACCGTGTCGCACCGATAACAGTGACGCACCGCGTGGCGATGCGGCTCGACTTTCTCCAACAGGCCCAGCTCCTTGAGCAGGTCCACGATCTGCACGCGCGCGTCGAAGCGGTCCAGCCCGGCGAGGGACGGCGGCACGCGCGTCGGGTGCTCCATCCGGCCGTCCTCGGTCATCACGAGCGGCGTCTCGAGCTTGTGCCGCAGCCCGATGTCGAAGTCGGTCGCGTCGTGCGCGGGGGTCACCTTGACGAACCCCGTTCCAAACGTGGGGTCGACCGCCTCGTCCGCGACGATCGGGATGGGGAGGTCCGCGATCGGGAGCCGGGCCACGTTCCCCACGAAGCCGGCGTGGCGGACGTCCTTGGGGTTGACCGCTACGGCCGTGTCCCCGAGGAGCGTCTCGGGCCGCGTCGTGGCGACGGTGAGGAAGGGCGTGGGGCCGCCCTGCACGGGGTAGCGGATGTAGTAGAGCTTGCCGTCCGTGTCCTTCGATTCCGCTTCCTCGTCCGACAACGCGGTGAGGCAGTGCGGGCACCAGTGGATCACGCGGTGGCCGCGATAGATCAGCCCTTCCTCCCACAGCCGCACGAACACCTCGCGCACCGCTCGCGAATACGCATCGTCCAGCGTGAAGCGGGTGCGGCTCCAGTCGCAGGAGGAGCCGATCACCTTGAGCTGCTCGAGGATGGTGTTGCCCGTCTCCCGGACGAACGCCCACACCCGCTCGACGAACCGCTCGCGTCCGAGGTCGAATCGCGTTTTCCCCTCTTTTGCGACCAGGCGCTCGACGACGTTCTGCGTCGCGATACCGGCATGGTCGGTACCGGGCAGCCACTCCGCCTCGCGTCCCCGCATCCGCTCGAACCGGATCAGCACGTCCTGGATGACGACGTTGAGCCCCTGGCCCGTATGCAGGATCGCCGTGATGTTGGGCGGGGGCATGACGATCACATACGGCTCGCGTGACGACTCGGTGCGGGCAGTGAACACGCCCCGGTCGAGCCATCGCTGGTACAGGCGGCGCTCGACGGCGCGCGGATCGTATTGGGGCGGAAGCTCGAACCGAGGCTGCGGCATTCCTTATAATAGACTGGGCGGGGAAGGACGGGCGAGGTCCGTAGCAACGGCATCGTCCACGCGCTAGAATACCCTGCGATGGCCGACGAATCAAACGTTCTCCCCACCAGCCGCATCGCCCGCTGGATCGGCATCGGCGCCGTGATCGCCTTCACCGTCGCGCTCTATTTCCACGACGGGCGCCGCGTGCCGCCCCTCACCGGCGCCCCCTCGGCCGCGCCGACCGGCCAGCCGGACAACTGAGCTGATGCCTCCCGAGATCCGTGTCACGCTCCCCGACGGGAGCGAGAAGCGCATCCCTACGGGCTCCACCGGCGCCGACCTCGCGAACGCGATCGGGCCGGGGCTCGCGAAAGCGGCCCTCGCGGCCCGTGTGGACGGCCAGGTGTGGGACCTGGCCCGCCCGCTGCCGGATGGCGCGAAGGTCGCGATCGTCACCGACAAGGACCCCCAGGCGCTCGACGTGCTGCGCCACTCGTCGGCGCACGTCCTGGCGACGGCCGTGCGACAGCTCTTCCCGCAGGCGCAGATCGGATTCGGGCCGCCGATCGAGGACGGCTTCTATTACGACTTCCAGGTGGAGCGGCCCTTCGGGCCGGACGATCTGGAGGCGATTGAAAAGAAGATGGTGGAGGTTGTGAAGGCGGATTACCCCTTCGTGCGTGAGGAGGTCTCGCGCGCGGAAGCGAAGACGCGCTTCAAAGGGGATCCGCTGAAGCTCGAGCGCATCGAGGACCTCGGCGCCGATGAAGTGATCTCGGTCTATACGGACGGGCCGTTCGTGGACCTGTGCCGAGGGCCGCACCTGCCGAGCACCGGGCGCATCAAGCACTTCAAGCTGCTCCATGCCGCCGGCGCGTACTGGCGCGGCGACGAGCGCCGCCAGATGCTGCAGCGCATCTACGGCACCGCCTGGTTCAGCAAGGACGACCTCGACGCCTACCTGCGACGGCTCGAAGAGGCGAAGAAGCGCGACCACCGGGTGCTGGGCAAGCAGCTCGACCTGTTCTCGATCCAGGAAGACGTGGGGCCCGGGCTGATCTGCTGGCATCCCAAGGGCGCCATGGTCCAGTTCCAGCTGCGGCGCTTCATCGAGGACACGATCCTCGAGCGCGGCTACTCCCTGGTCTACACACCGCACGTGACGCGGGAGCAGCTGTTCCTGCGCTCCGGCCACCTGCCGCTGTATGGGGACAATCAGTTTCCCCCCATGGCGGCGGGCGAGGGGGAAGCGGAGGACGTGCGCTATCGGGTCAAGCCGATGAACTGTCCGATGCACATCCTGGTGTACGCCTCGCAGCAGCGCAGCTACCGCGACCTGCCGATCCGCCTCGCCGAAATCGCCAGTGTGTACCGCAACGAGCGGTCGGGCACCCTGCATGGCATGCTGCGCGTGCGCGGCCTCACGATGGACGACGCGCACATCTTCCTGCGCGAAGACCAGATCGAGGACGAGATCTTCCGGCTGCTGGACATCGTGGAGCTCGTGCTCGGGAAGACGTTCGGGCTCACCTATCGGCTCGACCTCGCGACCCGGCCCGACAAGAAGCTCGGGACGGACGCCGTGTGGGACCAGGCGGAGCGGGCGCTGGAGCAGGCGCTCACGCGCCGAGGCCTCACATACCGCGTCGACCGGGGCGGCGGCGCGTTCTACGGCCCGAAAATTGATGTCAAATTCAACGACGCGATCGGCCGTGAGTGGCAGGGCGCGACGATCCAGCTCGACTACGAGCTGCCCCAGCGCTTCACACTCGAATACACGGGAGAGGACAACCGGCCGCATCAGCCGGTGATGATCCACCGGGCCATCTTCGGCACGCTGGAGCGGTTCGTGGGATTCCTGATCGAGCACTTCGCCGGGGCGTTCCCGCTCTGGCTCGCGCCCGAGCAGGTCTGGGTGCTGCCGATCTCGGACGCCCAGGCGTCTGCGGCGCGCGTGCTCCACGAGCAGCTGCGCGTGGCGGGGATCCGATCGCACTTGGACGAGCGCCACGAGACGCTCAACTACCGCATCCGCGATGGCGAGCTGCACAAGGTGCCGTACATGGCCATCGTGGGGCAGCGCGAGGCGGAGGCGGGGCGCGCGGCGGTGCGCGCGCGGGGCGCGGGGAAGAAGCAGGAGGTGCTGCCCGTGGCGGATTTTGTGGCGAAACTGCAGGAAGAGGTTCGCACCCGCTCACTGACACCGTTAGTTTGAGTGTAATTCCCAGAGCGTGATCCCCGGGCTTGCGCCCGGGGTCAGAAGGACTAACCCCGGACGCGAGTCCGGGGTGGAACGGAAGGACGGATGAGCACTACCGATCACACGACCGCTGTCATCTTGAGCGCCTGTCGTACGCCCATCGGCAGGTATTTGGGCGGGCTGGCCCCGCTGTCGGCTCCGCAACTCGGCGCGCTGGTCATCCGGGAGGCCGTCCGCCGCGCCGCGATCGACACCGGCGCGGTCGACGAAGTGATCATGGGCAACGTGCTGCAGGGCGGCGTGGGCCAGGCGCCCGGGCGCCAGGCGGCGATCCACGCCGGCCTCCCGGGTACGGTGCCGGCGCTGACGGTCAACAAGGTCTGCGGCTCGGGACTCAAGGCCGTGATGCTCGCCGCCCAGGCGATCAAGGCCGGCGACGCGCAATGCGTGGTCGCGGGCGGGATGGAGTCGATGTCGAACGCGCCGCATTATCTGTCGGGCCTGCGCGGCGGCATCAAGGCCGGCAACAGCCAGCTCGTCGACGGGATGATCCACGACGGGCTGTGGGACTCCTTCTCGAACACGCACATGGGCAACCTCGCCGAATACACCGCCAAAAAAGCGGGCGTGTCGCGTGCGGACCAGGACGCGTTCGCGCTCGCGAGCCACCAAAAGGCGGTGGCGGCGATGGAGGCGTGCCGCTTCAAAGCGGAGACCCTGCCGGTCGAGATCCCGGGGAAGCGGAGTCCGACCGTGATCGAGAAGGACGAGGGACCCCGCAAGGACACGACGCTCGAGGCGCTGGCCGCGCTCAAGCCGTCGTTCGAGCCGGGTGGCACGGTGACGCCTGGGAATGCGCCCGGGCTGAACGACGGCGCCAGCGCGCTGGTCGTCACGTCGCTGGCGTTCGCCCGGGCGCACGGAATGCGACCGCTGGCGCGCGTCACCGCGTACGCCACGGGCGGCGGCGAACCGCAGGATCTGTTCTTCGCTCCCATCGTCGCCGTCAAGCAGTTGCTCGCCAAGGCCAAGACCGCCATCACCGACTACCAGCTGATCGAAGCGAACGAGGCATTCGCCGTCCAGGCGATCGCCGACGGGCGCGCCCTCGAGTGGGACTGGGACCGGGTGAATGTGAACGGCGGCGCCATCGCCCTCGGGCACCCGATCGGGGCGTCCGGCGCGCGCGTCCTCACAACGCTGCTGTATGCCTTGAAAGACCGGAAGCGGACGACCGGCCTCGCGACCCTGTGTCTCGGGGGCGGCAACGCAGTAGCCCTCAGCGTGGAGATGCTCTGATGCAGTCTCAGACCGCCGTCGTGTCTACGCCGTCGCTCACGGGACGCCGCGCGCTCGCCGTCGCCCTCGGGGCGGTCCTCGTCGCGATCGCGGCTCAGATCGCGCTGCCGCTCCCCGGCACGCCGGTGCCGATGACGCTGCAGCCGCTGGCCGTCCTGCTCGTGGGCGGGTTGCTGGGACCGGGGCTGGGCGCAAGCTCGATGATCCTGTATCTCGTCCTTGGTGCGGCGGGGCTGCCGGTGTTCACACCGTTCGGCCTCCCCGGTCTCGCCCGCCTGGTCGGACCCACGGGCGGGTACCTGCTCGCCTACCCCGTCGCCGCGTTCGCGGTGGGCAAGCTGGCGGGTGACGGCCGCGCCGTGGGGCGACTCGCCCTCGGCGTGCTCGCGGGGCTCGTGCTGATTCACCTGGGCGGGCTGGCGCAGCTCGTCATCCTCACCGGCAGCGGCTCGGGCGCGCTGCGCCTGGGTACGCTGCCCTTCGTCGTGGGCGACCTGCTGAAACTCGGTCTCGCCATCCTGATCCTCAAGCCGACCGTGAGTCCCCTGCGCGCGCGCCTATGACGGCGCGCGTTTCGTTTGTGAGCCGGGCGAAGGCCATCGGTGGAGCGGTCGCCTGGATCGTGGCGTTCGGCCTGGCAGGCGGTGCCGTGAGCTGGACGCTGTTCCACGTCCCGGCTCACCCGACTCCGGGCTGGTCGCTCGCCTGGGGCGCGCTCACGACGGTCGTGGGATTTGGGTTCGCCACGTGGCTCGTCGGCCACCTGCTGGACCGGCGCGCCTGGGAGTCCCTCGGCTGGCGACCACGGACGGGCGTGGGCGTCGGCCTCGCGGGCGGCGTGGCCTCGGGCGCCGTGATGGCACTGGCGGCGGTGGCGCTCGCCGCGCTGGCGGGCCACGCCACCGTGACCGCGGACCGGGGGAGCGGAGTGGGCTGGGGCGCGGTCGCCGTGCCGTTGGGCTCGGGCCTGCTGCTCGCGGCGCTGGCGGGGGAGCTGGTGTTCCGCGGCTATCCGTTGCGGCGGCTCGCCGACGCGATCGGCGCCGGGCCCGCGACGGCGGTCGGCGCGCTCGGATTCGGGCTCGTGCATCTTGGCAATCCGAATGCCACGACGTTCTCCACGGTCAACGTCGCACTGGCGGGCGTGTGGCTCGCGTGCGCGTTCTTCTCACCGGGGGCCATGCCGCTCGCGTGGGGTGCGCACTTCGGATGGAATGCGACCCTGGCGCTCGGGTTCGACGCGCCGGTGAGCGGCTACGTGTTCGGCATCCCGGCGGTGGACTACCACCCCGGCGCGCACCGCTGGCTCGACGGGGGGGCGTTCGGGCCCGAAGGCGGGATCGTCGCGACGGTGGTGATGCTCGCCGGGGCGACGGCACTCCTCGCGTGGGGCCGGCGGGCGCAACCGGCCCCGCCGCTCGCATGAGCCGGGTCGCCGTGGTGGGCGCGGGAACGATGGGGAATGGCATCGCCCACGTGTTCGCACAATCCGGCTGGGAGACGGTGCTCGTGGACGTAGCGCCCGACGCGCTCACCCGCGCGCTCAAGACCATCGCGGCGAACCTGCAGCGCCTCGTCAAGAAGGGCGCGCTGAGCGCGGATGACGGCGCCGCTGCGCAGGGGCGATTGCGGACCAGCACCTCGCTCGACGCCGCGCGGGACGCCGACATCGTGATCGAGGCCGCGACCGAGGACCGCGACCTCAAGTTCACGATCTTCCGCGAACTCGACCGAACGGCGCCGCCGGCCGCGATCCTCGCGACCAACACCTCGTCCATCTCGATCACGACGATCGCCGCGCAGACGACGCGGCCGGCCCGGGTGATCGGCATGCACTTCATGAACCCGGTGCCCGTGATGCCGCTCGTGGAGGTGATTCGCGGGCTCGAGACGGGCGAAGGCACGATCGAGAAGATCGTGGAGGTCGTGAAGACCCTGGGGAAGACACCGGTCGTGGTCAACGACGCGCCGGGGTTCGTGTCGAACCGCGTCCTCATGCCGATGATCAACGAGGCGGTCTTCTGCGTGATGGAAGGGGTCGCGACGCCGGAAGCGGTGGACGCCGTCATGAAGCTGGGAATGAGCCATCCCCTCGGGCCGCTCGCGCTCGCGGATCTGATCGGGCTCGACGTTTGCCTCGCGATTCTCGACGTGCTGCACCGGGACTTGGGCGACGACAAGTATCGTCCTGCCCCGCTGCTGCGGACCATGGTGGCCGCCGGGCGGCTGGGGCGGAAGAGCGGGCGGGGGTTCTATGTCTATCGCGATTGAGCCGCCGGGTCTCTCCGAAACGCAACGGCAAATCGTCGAGCTGGCGCGCGAGTTCGCGCGCACGCGGATCGAGCCGTTCGCGGCGGAGTGGGACCGCACGTGCCACTTCGCGCGCGACGTCATCGACGAGCTCGGCCGGCTCGGATTCCTCGGTATGTGCACCCCCGAGGAGTACGACGGCATGGGACTCGACACGGTCACCTACCTGCTCGCGCTCGAGGAGATCGCCGCCGCCGACGCGAGCGTCGCGGTGTCGCTCTCGATCCACAACGCCATTCCGACGACGATGCTCATCCGACACGGCAGCCGCGCGCAGCGGGATCGCTTCCTGAAGCGCATGGCCCGAGGGGAGCTGCTCGCGGGGTTCGCGCTGTCCGAGCCCGAGTCCGGCTCCGATGCGGCGGCGTTGCGGACCCGGGCCGTGCGGGAGGGGGACCACTGGGTGCTCTCCGGGGCGAAGGCCTGGGCCACGAACGGCGCCACGGCCGACCTGATGATCGTGATGGCCCGGAGCGAGCGCGGGATCTGCGCCTTTATTGTGCCCACCGACACCCCCGGTTATCGTCCGGGGAAGGCGGAAGACAAGATGGGTCTGCGCGCCTCGAACACCGTGGGGCTCGCGCTCGAGGACCT
>DATHGL010000293.1:0-8711 GCA_035317625.1 Gemmatimonadales bacterium
GGGGATGTCGATCACCGTCGGCCGGCGCGCCATTAGAGACGGGCCCAGAGGGCGCGCTTCACGTCGAGGAGGACGCGCTCGAGCGGCTGGCTGGCGTCGATGTCGACGACGTGTGACGTGGCCGGAAACCGCAGTGCCGAGACTTGCTGCGCCTTCTGGACGAGGTGTTCGGTCGCGATGTCGGGCCGGCGCTGCTGCGCGGCGTGGAGTGGAACATGCAGCTTCACGACCAGATCCGGCGCGTGCAGGTCGGCGAGCCGGATCGCGGCGAGCTCGCGGCGCGCCGCGGCCCGCCGCAGCGGCGAGGCGTGCCGCAGCCAGTGGCCGAGCCAGGGGCCGTCGTTGAGACCCGGGAATTGGGCCTGCGGAAAGCGATCGCAAATGACGACCATGCCGAGGTTCCGCGCGCGCGCGAGCCGCCGGAAGCGCATCAGCCGCTCGCGGGTCAGGGCGAGGATCCACAGGAGGTCGCCCCAATCGCGCAGCCGGGACTCTCCCCGGGCCCGGCGAGGCGGCGCCGCCACGATCCGTTCGCCCGCGGGTGGACGGCCGCGCGCGCGCGCCCGGCGACGCGCCACCGCCGCCACGAGCTCGAGCAGCCGGCGCGGGAGGGAAATCGCACCCTTGCCGTTGCCGAAGTACAGGCGCACGGCGTCGAGGTCGGCGGAGAGCCAGCGCGTAATCGCTTCGGTGACGGTTGACTTGCCGGAGCCGTCGGCCCCGACGACCGCGACGAGCAGGCCTCCCTGCGGCAAGACGCGGCGCGTGGGCACCAGGAAGCCGGTGCGCCGTCCGAGTGCCACCGCCCGCCCGGCCCATTCCCGGGCCCAGCGCCGACGGCGCGCCGCAACCGGGCCGAACGTGCGGTAGGCGGCGAGCGGCGGGCGGACCGCGCGGCCGAACGCCCGCAGCTGCGTCAGCGTAGGCGGCCCGCCGCCCAGCATCGTACGGAGCAGGGCCGCGGCCCGGGCTCCCACCAGTGATTCCGCCACCTCGCCAAGCCGATCGCCTTGGACGCGCCCCGCGAGCCAGCGGAACTCGCGCAGCGCGCCGCCCCGGACGTAGGGCCGCCCCACCGCGGCGAGCAGGAGGTCGCGCAGGCGCAGTTTCAACGCGGCGCGCACCACCAGGAGCAGCAGCTCGAGGTGGGGGTCGGCCACGTAGATCCGGCTCGCGCCATCCCACTCCCGCGTCGCGAGCAGCAACTCTTCCCACGGCAACCGGTATCCCTTGAGGTGGCGCTCGCCGAGCGTGAGCTGGTAGTGGAGATGGAGATGCAGCAGCTTGCCGCTGTCCCCATCGAGCCCCAGGTAGCTCTCGATCGCCGGATAGCTGCGCCACCCCACCGTGGTGAACCGCTTGAACGTCGTGTCCGCGAGCGCACGCGCGAGCGGCTGGATCGCGGCTCGATCCACGAGCACGTCGATATCGGTGGCCCCGGTCATGGTGGCGCGCAGATGCTCGTTGCTCTTCCAGTGGCAGTAGCGGATGCCGGCCGCGTGCAGGCGATCGAACAGATCGGTCACTGCCCCGAGGACGGGTGCCGCCACCGCAGGCTCGTGACCGAGCGACTGGACGCCGATGGTCACCGGGCGTCCCCCACGTCCGTCGCCTGGTAGGCCGGGGACTGCGCCACGGGCGGCGGTGGGGTCGCTGCCGACCGCCACCGCGACAGCTGGCGCAGCTCCTCGAGTACCCACAACCCGTCCCGGCCGAGGAACAGGTGCGGTCCGCGCAGGCACAACACAACGACGCTCGCAGCCGCGACACCGGCCGCGGCGCCCAACACGGCCAGCGGTGGGAGGCCCCAGTGGCGGAGCGCCAGCGTGGCGACCCAGACGATGGGAAACGAGGCGGCCGTGAGCCGGACCGCCGGGAGGTGGGCCTCCCAGAAGCTCCGCCACGTCGTGCCCGTGACGCTCAGGCTCAGTTGCGCCATGAGGAAGAAGTTAACCGTCAGCGCGGCGAGGGCTCCCCACGCCACCCCGGCAATGCCCCAATGTTGCCCGATCCAGGCGCCCAGCAGCACGAGCACGGCGTAGAAGATTTGCCGCCACGCCCGCCGGTAGACGGCCCCCGTGGAGCGGGCGAGGGAGTCGCTCATCTTGTAGCTCGTCCGGAACAGCATGCCGATGGTGAGGATCTGAAACGACGTCACCGCCGGCGCCCAGCGGCGCCCCAGGACCACCGCGATGAATTCCGGCCCGAGCAAGAGCAGCGCGGCACTCGGCGCCAGCACCAGCAGCGCGAGCAGCGCCACGCCGCGGCGGTACGCCGTCGCCAGCCGCTCCGGATCGTGTTGGACCTTGGCCATCGCCGGAAACAGCACCTGATCGAGCACGGTCCCGAACGCGTAGGCCGGTGCGGACATGAGGCTGTAGGCCCGGCCGTAAAACCCCAGGGCCTGCGGGCCGAGGAACCGCCCGACCACCATGTTGTCGCCCTGCACCGCGACGTAGTTGGCGGCTCTCGCCACGGTGAAGCCGCCGCCGAAGTAGAGCAGCTCTTGGAACGCCCGCATTTCGAAGGGCCGCTCGAGCCGGGGCGGCCGTTGCACCAGCAGCACGCCCGTGCGCACAACCCCCTGTGCGATCTGTCCGGCGACGAGGGCCCAAACGCCCCAGCCGGCGAGGGCCAGCGCGATGCCGACCAGGCCGTACCCGATCGCGTAGGCCGCGACATCGAGGTTTGCCAGCCACTGAAACCGTAGCTCGCGGCGCAACAGCGACTCCGCGACAATGCCGAAGCTCTGCAGCGGGAAGATCCAGGCGAGCGCGCGCACGACGGGCTGGACTCCGTCGATCCTGAGCAGCTGCGCGACGGCCGGAGCCGCGAGCCAGAGGACGCCCCCCAGCAGCACCCCGAACAGCACCGACGTGGTGAACGTCGTGTCGAGATGCCGGCGTTCGAGCGCGGACCGCTGCACCAGGGCCGGTCCCAAGCCGAGCTGCGAAAACACCGTCGAGAATCCGATCACGACCAGCGCGGCGCTCACCACGCCGAACTCCGCCGGCGTGATCAGGCGGGCCATCACCGCCAGCACCAGGAGCTGGAGGCCCGCGTAGGCTCCCTTCCCCCATGCCGTCCACAGCATGCCAGTGATGGTGCGCCGCGTGAGGCTACCCTCGGCCCGTTTCATGCGCCCGCCTTGGGTGGGCCACCGGTCACGGTGCTGCAGGTTGTTCTCACAAGCTAGCCCTGTATGCACGACGCATGCGGGGCGGAAAGGTAGAGCTAACAAGCTGTAGGACTTGCTGTTAGGAGCATGCCCCGACCGGGGGGGAAGAACCCTGCTGCACCCCTGCCACATAGTCGAGAGCGCGGTGCGACGGTCCGGTGCCCCTCGGGGCGCGGGCGTGCGGGACTGAGCACAGACCGGCTCGCCTCTCCCGTTCCGTCCCCGCCGGAGCAGATTTCGCGCTGCGGCGAGGAAGATGCAAGGTTGTAGACGATAAGCCGCAACCCCGCGCCGCACCCCGGCGGCTGCAGCCCGGAGGGCGTGCCGCCAACTTCTGCAGTGATTGGTAGTTCCCTCCCGCTGCCGGCACTGTGGCCGCAGCGCCACGCATCGGGCACGGGGATTGTAGTGAATTCCGTGGTCTGCACTCGGAGCGGCTGCTCCTCCTCGAGCGCTACCGGCTGTCGGCTCGTTCAGTGCTGTCATTGGCGTGCTTCCAACGTGCGGGGATCTCATGACCCCTAGACGGGTCTCTGTAGTCCGTGTAGCCCGTTCCGGCATCCCCGCTCTCACACTGCTCTCACTCCTTGCCACGTGCACGGACGACCGGACCCCCCTCGGGCCGGCGCGCTGGCGCGCGCCGACGGGGCAACTCACTGCCGATCCCCCGATGGTGCTCGTCGGGGCCGGGGACATCGCCATGTGCACCTCCACCAACGACGAGGCAACCGCGTCGCTGCTGGACGGGATCGCGGGCGCGGTGTTCACCGCGGGCGATAACGCCTACGATAACGGCTCGGCCGCGGACTACCAGAACTGCTACAATCCCAGTTGGGGCCGACACAAGGCGCGCACGCATCCGGCGCCCGGAAACCACGACTACAACACTCTCGACGCGACCGCGTACTTCAACTATTTCGGGGCGGCGGCGGGGGAGGCCGGCAAAGGCTACTACAGCTACGATCTGGGCGACTGGCACATCATCGCCCTCAACAATTACATCCCGATGACCACGGGCTCGGAGCAGGATACCTGGCTGCGGGCGGACCTCGCCGCGACCACGCAGCCCTGCAAGCTCGCCTACTACCACGAGCCGTTGTACTCCTCGACCACGGGGGGCGGCTCGGGCGGCATCACCACCCCCACGATCCAGCCCCTGTTCAGGACGCTGTATGGGGCGGCGGTGGACGTCGTGGTGAACGGCCATCGCCATTTCTACGAGCGCCTCGCCCCGATCAATCCCGATGGGCAGCTAGACGCCGCGGGTGGCATCCGGGAGTTCATTGCGGGCACCGGAGGGGCAAGCATCCAAAATCCGACGAACCTCTTCCCGCTGAGCGAGGTGCGCTTCGGCAGTAGCAACTTCGGGGTGCTGAAGCTCTACCTGTATTCGGACAGCTACGCCTGGCGGTTCGTGCCGGTGGCGGGCAGGACGCTCAGCGACACGGGATCCTCCACGTGTCACGAAGCGGCGTCCGGTGTGGACCCGACGCTCTCGACCGTGGTGGCCGCACCGAGCTCGATCACGGCGGGGAGCGGGACGACGACGATCACCGTGAGGGTGAAGGACCCCAGCGGCAATCCGGTCAGCGGGGCGGGCGTGGAGCTCGCGGCCACGGGCAGCGGGAACACCCTCACGCAGCCGACCAGCCGCACCGATGCCAACGGCGTGGCGACCGGGACGCTGAGCTCGACGGTGGCGGAGACGAAGACGGTCACGGCGCGGGCGAATGCCGGCCCGATTTCCCAGGCCCCCCAGGTCACCGTGACGCCGGCGCCCCTCTCGGCCGAGCAATCGGCCGTGACCGCGGCGCCCCACTTCATCGCTCCGGGCTCGCAGACCGCGACGATCACTGTGACGGCCACGGACGCCTTTGGCAATCCGCGTAGCGGGGTCGCGGTGGCATTGGCCGCGACGGGGTTCGGGAACAACCTCACGCAGCCGGCCGGGACGACGGGCCAGAACGGCGTGGCGACGGGAACGTTGAGCTCGACGGTGGAAGAAGTAAAAACGATCTCGGCGACGGTGAACGGCGCGCCGCTCACCCGGACCACGACGGTCGTGGTGACGACGCATCCGTCGATGATCCTCCATAGCCTGCTCACGGCGGGCAACAACGCCGTCAATCAGCAGGTGTACACCACCGCCGCCATCGCCCCCGCCCCCAACACGCTCATCACGCTCGCCGTGATGGCGCATAACGCGACGAGCGCCACGCCGAGCCCCACGGTGACCGGGGGCGGCATGTCGGCTTGGACGGAGGTGACGAGTACCACCTTCCATACCGTCAGCTTGCCGCACACGCGCCTGACCGTCTTCCGGGCGATGAGCCCGGCCCCCGGGAGCGGGCCGATCACGATCACGTTCAACCACAACATGTCCCACAGCCAATGGATCGTGTCGCAGTGGGAGGGAGTCGAGACGAGCGGGGTGAACGGGGCAGGGGCCATCGGGGAGACGGGCTCGCGCTCGGGCGACGCGGTGAGCGGCCTGACGGTCCCGCTCGCGGCCTTCGGGAATTCCAACGACGTGGCCTACGGCGTGTTCGGCGTCGCCAAGACCGTCGCCGCGGTCACGCCGGGGGCGGGCTTCACCGAGATCAGCGAGCAGCCCTCGGCCGAGAGCACGCCCTCCGATCTCGAGGCGGAGTGGGCGACGAACCTCAACACGATCGCGGCGACCTGGACCAACCTGAACGGCGCCGCGCTCGGCGTGCAGATCAAGGCGGGGTCGTCGGCCTCGGGCGTGGACCCGGCACAGTCGACGGTGAGCGCCTCGCCGACCTCGATCACGCCTGAGGGCGCCGGTGCGACGATTACCGTGGCGGTGAAAGATGGGAACGGGAATCCGATGAGCGGGGTGACGGTGGAGCTCTTCGCCACGGGGAGCGGGAACACCCTGACCCAGCCCGAGGGCGGTACCGACAACAACGGCGAGGTGACCGGCACGTTCGGCTCCACGGTCGCGGAGACCAAGACCGTGTTGGCGCGCGCCAATGGGGCGGCCCTTAACCAGACGGCGCTGGTGACCGTGACGCCGGGTCCGCCGTCGGCCTCCATATCGACCGTGACCGCCTCGCCGACGTCGATCACAGCGGGGAGCGGCGTCTCCAACATCACGGTGACGGTCAAGGATGATTTCGGCAATCGGATCAGCGGGGCGACGGTGGTGCTCGCGGCGAGCGGCACGGGGAACACCCTGACCCAGCCTGGGCCGACGGACGGGAACGGGATCGCGACCGGCACGCTGAGCTCGACGGAGCGGGAGGCGAAGACGGTCTCGGCGACGGCGGATGGCACGCTCATCACCCAGACCGCGACGGTGACGGTGACGGGTACGCCCGTCTCGGCGTCGCGCTCGACGGTGACGGCCTCGCCGAGCTCGATCACCGCCGGGAGCGCGTCGTCGACCATCACCGTGACGGCGAAGGATGCGAACGGCGCCCCGATCAGCGGCGCGACTGTCGTGCTGGCGGCCACGGGGAGCGGCAACACGTTGACGCAGCCGACGGGGCCGACGGATGGGAACGGGGTGGCGACGGGGACGCTGAGCTCCACGGGGGCGGGGACGAAGACGGTGTCGGCGACGGCGAACGGGACGACCATCACGCAGGTCGCCGCGGTGACGGTGACGGCGGGGCCGGTGTCGGCCGCGCAGTCGACGGTCGCGGCATCGCCCAGCTCGTTCGTGGCGGGCAGTGGGTCGTCGACCATCACGGTGACAGCGAAGGATGGCTTCGGGAATCCCGTCAGCGGAGCGACGGTCGTGCTCGCGGCGACGGGGAGTGGGAACACGCTGACGCAGCCGGCCGGGCCCACCGGCGCGAATGGGGTGGCGACGGGGACGTTGAGCTCGACGGTGGCGGAGCCGAAGACGATCTCGGCCACGGCGGGCGGGACGGCCATCACGCAGACCGCGACGGTGACGGTGACGCCGCCGGCCCCGCCCAGCGCGATCACCCAGACTCTGCTCACGGTCGGGACGGATATCGTCAACCAAAGGGTCTACACCACGGCGTCCATCGCCCCGGCTCCCAACACGCTCATCACGGTCGCGGTGCTCGAGCAGAACTCCACCAGTGCCCCCCCGAGCCCCACACTGTCGGGCGGCGGCATGACGACCTGGACGGAGGTGGCGAGCGTCACGTTTGATGCTGTGGCCACGCCGCACCGGCGGCTGACGATCTTCCGGGCGATGAGCGCGGCGCCGGGGAGCGGGCCGATTACGATCACGTCCAGCGTGACGCTGTCCCACTGCCAGTGGATCGTGTCGCAATGGGCCGGGGCGGAGACGGGCGGCGTGAATGGGGCAGACGCCATCGTGCAGACGGGCTCGAGCCGGGGTGACGCGGTGAACGGCCTGACGGTCCCGCTCGCCGCCTTCGGGAATGCCAACAACATGGCCTATGGGGTCTTCGGCGTGAACCGCAACGTCGCCGTGATCGCCCCTGGCGCGGGCTTCACGGAGATCGCCGAGCAGCCGTCCGGCGAAAGCACCCCCGGGGATGTCGAAGCGGAGTTGGCGGCGAACCGCAATGCGATCGGGGCGACGTGGACCAACCTGAACGGCGGCGCGCTCGGAGTCGAGATCCAGGCGGCCGCGGGCTCCGGGTCGGGCGTGGATCCGGAGCGGTCGACGGTGACGGCCTCGCCGAGCGCGATCATCGCCGGGAGCGGATCGTCGACCATCACCGTGACCGTGAAGGATGCGAGCGGCACCCCGATCAGCGGCGCGACCGTGGAGCTCTCCGCCACGGGGGCCGGCAACACGCTGACGCAACCCGCAGGTCTCACGGATGGCAACGGGGTGGCGACGGGGACGTTGAGCTCCACGGTGGCGGGGACGAAGACGGTGTCGGCGACGGCGAGCGGGACGCTGCTCAGCCAGACCGCCGCGGTGACGGTGACGGCGGGGCCGGTGTCGGCCGCGCAGTCGACGGTGGCGGCATCGCCCAGCTCTTTCGTGGCGGGCAGTGGGTCGTCGACCATCACCGTGACGGCGCAGGATGGCTTCGGGAATCGGGTCAGCGGAGCGACGGTCGTGCTCGCCGCGACGGGGAACGGGAACACGCTGACGCAGCCGGTCGGGCCGACCGACGCGAATGGGGTGGCGACGGGGACGTTGAGCTCGACGGTGGCGGAGCCGAAGACGGTCTCGGCCACGGCGGGCGGGACGGCCATCACGCAGACCGCGACGGTGACGGTGACGCCCGACGCGGCTGCGACGATCACCCAGACCCTGCTCACGGCCGGCACGGATATCGTCAACCAACGGGTCTACACCACGGCGTCCATCGCCCCGGCTCCCAACACGCTCATCACGGTCGCGGTGCTCGAGCATAACTCCACCAGTGCCCCCCCGAGCCCCACGTTGTCGGGCGGCGGTATGACCACCTGGACGCAGGTGGCGAGCGTCACGCTCGATGCCGTGGCCACGCCGCACCGGCGGCTGACGATTTTCCGGGCGATGAGCGCGGCGCCGGGGAGCGGAGCGATCACGATCACGTCCAGCGTGGCCCTGTCGCACTGCCGG
>DATHGL010000294.1:0-24566 GCA_035317625.1 Gemmatimonadales bacterium
ACATCCGGCTGAGCGATTTCGTGCGTCTCGCAAAATCAGGCGCGGCCACCCGCGCCAATCGGCGCATCCCCGGTACCGTCCGCTGGGCGCGAGGTTACTTCGTGACCACGATTCACAAGCGCGACCTTCCTCGGACGACCCGATACGCCGCCGATCAGTTCCAGCGCCACCCGGACTTGATCCCGCGGAACTCGAGAGGAGTGCTTTAGCTGACCCCGGGCACAAGCCCGGGGTTCACGGAGGAGGGTGCTCCACGGAAGGAGAGAGTCTTGACCGACCCCGGGCACAAGCCCGGGGTTCACGGAGGAAGGTGCCACGACCGAGGGAGAGTGCCTTAACTGACCCCGGGCGCAACCCGGGGTTCACGGAGGAAGGTGCTCCACGAAAGGAGAGAGTCTTGCCGACCCCGGGCGCAAGCCCGGGGTTCACGGAGGAAGGTGCCACGACCGAGGGAGAGTGCCTTAACTGACCCCGGGCGCAAGCCCGGGGTTCACGGAAGGCGAGTGCTGCGGATGAGCCTACCGCACCCCGCCCATCAACCGCTGCACCGGCTTGATGAGCAGGAACATGACCAACGCGGCGCTCAGCGTGACGGCGGCGGTGACCCCGAACAACGTCGGCAGCGGCGTCGTGCTGATGAACCCCGCCGACCAACCGGCCAGCTTGTTGCCCACGGCGTTGGAGAGGAAGAAGACTCCCATCATGACCCCGACCACCTGTTTGGGCGCGAGCTTCGTCACCGCCGACAGCCCGACGGGGCTCAAGCACAGCTCTCCGAGCTCTTCGATGAAGTAGACGCCGACGAGCCACAGCGGGCTGATCTTCACCCCGCCTTGCGCGATGGCTCCCGCCGGCATGAGCAGGACGAATGCCAGACCCACGAACAGCAGCGCGAGTGCGAATTTCGCCGGTGAGGACGGCTGCCGCGGCCCGAGCTTCACCCACAGCCACGCGAAAATGGGCGACAACAGGATCACGAACGCGGCCTGGATGGACACGAACCAGGACGCGTAGAGCCTGATCCCGAGCATCTCGAGGTGAACGTAGCGGTCGGCAAACAGCGCGAGCGTGGACCCCGCCTGCTCATACGCGCCCCAGAAGAAGGAGGCGAACAGGAAGAACACCGCGACCGCCGCCATACGTCGCCAGTCCTGCGCGGTGAATCGTGCGCTGGTGGTCGCCGTCGCGCCGGCGGCGGGTCCCGGTCGCGCGGCGAGGCGCTCGATGGCCGGCTGGAGGCGCCGACGGCCGAGCACATACTGCACCAATCCGAGCAGCATCCCCACGCCGGCGCAGGCGAACCCGAGATGCCAATCGAACCCCTCCGCCAGCTTTCCCGCGATCAGCGGTCCGAGCAGGGCCCCCAGGTTGATCCCCATGTAGAAGATCGAGAAGCCCGCGTCGCGCCGGCCATCCCCCGACTCGTACAGCGCCCCGACGATGGCGCTGACGTTGGGCTTGAGCAATCCGGTCCCGATCACGATGAGCGTCAGGCCGACGTAGAACAAGGGCAGCGCGTGAAAGGCGAGCGTGAAGTGTCCGAGTGCGATGATGACCCCGCCGATCAGCACGCTGCGATACTGCCCGAGCCACCGATCCGCGATGAGGCCTCCGAGGATCGGCGTGACCCACACGCTCCCGACATAGTTGCCGTAGACGCCGCCCGCGTGCGGATCGGTGAAACCGAGCCCCTTCGTCATGTACAGAATGAGGAAGCCGCGCATCCCGTAATAGCTGAACCGCTCCCACATCTCGGTGAAGAAGAGCGTGGACAGCCCGCGTGGATGCCCGAACCAGCCGCGGTCGAGGGGAGGGAGGGGAGGGGAGAGGGGGGCCGTCAGTCGAACAGCTCGTTCTGGTCGTCGGACTCGGGCGCCTGGCGCGCCCGCAGGAGGTCGCCCACGCGCTGTTCCCACTGCTCCACGTCGAAGTGATGCTCGTGCAACAGGGCGCGCCGCTGGACCGGCGAGAATTCGTGGAACGCCGCCAGCAGCTCGGTGATGGCCTCGCGCAGCGCTTGCGTCTGGAAGCCGCCCTCCGTCGCCCCCATGTCCTCGAGGATGCTCTGCTCGCTGCGCGACGCGACGATCGGCTCGGCACGCCCCTGCACGAAGACATTGGTCCGCCGCTTGGGGCCGCGCTCCTCCTCGATCGGCATCAACCCGACGATGCCGTCCGAGCGCCAGTACTTGCCGTACCCGAGAAACACCATCCGGTCGCGCGTGATGTCCATGCTGCCTCCGGAGCGCCGCCCGTCCGCGGTGCGTGGCCCGGCGCCGAAGGCGGCACGGAACCAGGACAACACGCTGCGGATCACGCTCATGGGTAGTCCTTCTTCATCTTCTTTTTGAGCTCGCGGAGCTGGCGGTCGGCCGCGGCTTCGCGGGCGGCGCGGTCCAGCTCCGACTTGAGGAGGTCGCCCTGGGGGTCCACGCCGGGGCGCACGCCGCCCGCCGCCTGGAGATCGCGCCACGCCCGCTCGGCCGAGCGCTCCGCCTCGGTGACCGGCCGATCGCGCTCGGCGCGCCCCAGCTGGGTCTGCATGTCCCCCAGCTCGCGCTCGTACAGCGCCAGCTCGTCCCGCTGCGCCACGACCTTCTTCTCGAGCACGCTCACCCGCTCGCGGTGCTTCGCCGCGAACCGCTGGGCGACGTCCGCCGTCTCCTGGTCCTGGATCTCGGCGGCCAAGCGCCCCCGACGCTCGGCATCGGCGAGCCGCTGCCGCTCCTGCACGAGCTCGCGCTCCGTGCGCGCCACGGCCTCGCGCGTCTCCTGGACCGCCACCCTCGCTTCCACGACCGCCTCCCGCATCTGGCGCGCCAGGTCGCGCAACTCGCCCGGTGGCGTCGCCCGGTCCAGGGCGGCGCGCACCGCGTCCCGCAAGCGCTCGAACACGGATCTAACTTTTCCGGACGGTTTTCGCGAAGAACGGCGACAGCACCTGCTCCACCGCGTGCGACTTGCACTTGGGGCAGGCCGGCCGCTTGCGGGCGTGCTCCTCGATGTCTTCGTGCCGGCTGAAGAGCGCGCGACACTTGCTGCAGCGGTACTCGTACATCGGCATGGCGGCATGAACGTATTCCCCGCGGAAACGGGGGTCAAGTTGACGCTCGGGCCGCGCGACCCAATCATTGCACCATGCGGAGTCGCGTGTCGTGCGCCGCACTCATCGCCGTCGTCCTGGCATGTGACGCAGGGCTGCACCCCACCACGGCCTGTCCGGGCATCTGCGGCACCGTGACGTTCCGGGGCGCCGTGCCCGACAGTACCCAGGCTGTGTATGTCGTCGCCTACCACACGTTCCCCCACTCGCGGGACAGCTTGTTCACGTTCCAGCCACCCGTGACGTCGCTGCAGGGGCTGCCCCTCGACGGCGCCCCGGCGTTCTATGCCCTCCCGGTCGACGCCGGGCGCTACGAGTGGGTGTTGGCCGTGTGGGTGAAACAGGGCTTTACGCTCGCCACCGCGGACTCGACGCTGCGCGAAGCAGGCTATTACCGCGATCCCGCCGACACGAGTCAGCCCGGCGTCCTCGATGTCGACACGTCGCGACCCGATTCGATCGACTTCATGATCGACTTCGGGCAGATGCACCCCCCGTGCCGTTACTACGACCCGCCGTGCCCGTGAAGCGATTGCTCATCGTCACCTTGGTCGCGGCCGTGCCGCACCGCACCGCAGGCGCGCAGGGCACGGCTGTGGTGTACGGATCCGTGGCGGACACGGTGGGGCAGCCGCTGCGCGGCGTCGTGCGAGTGGTCGGCAGCGGGTTCACCAGCGTCGCGGACGCGCGGGGCCGCTATCGACTCGCCGTTCCGCCGGGGCGCGTTACCCTGCGCGTGAGCCACATCGGCTTCGGCCCCGTGGTCGACACCGTGACCGTCGCGGCCGGGGACTCCCTCGAGCATGACTACCGCCTGCGGGCGAGCGCCCTCGAGCTGCAGCCGACCATTGTCACCGCCGCGAAGCACTCCCAGCTGCTCGATCAAGCGGTGACGAGCGTGGCGCTCGTGAGCGACACCGATCTCGCGCGCCGCGCCGTGAGCACCGTCGACGAAGCCGTGAACCTGGCACCGGGCGTGCTGTTTCTCAACGGTCAGGTGAACGTTCGCGGCTCGAGCGGCTTCGTGGAGGGCTTGGGATCCCGGGTCCTGTTGCTCGTCGACGGCATCCCGGCAAATCAGGGGGACCGCGGTGGGATCGATTGGGACATGGTCCCGCTCGCCGACGTGGAGCGCGTCGAGATCGTCAAGGGCGCCGGCTCGTCGCTCTACGGATCCGCCGCCCTGGGCGGCGTGGTCAACCTGATCACCCGCGACATTCCGGTCGGCTTCCACGGCCGCGTACGTGCGACCGCCGGCGCCTACGCCGACCCCCCGGCCGACGTCTGGACGTTCCGCGACTACACCGGCGCACTGGGCGGCCTCGACGGTACCGCGTCGTACGGCACCGAAACGCTGCGGGGAAGCCTCACACTGGGAGGGCGGCACTCGGACGGCTACCGGGAGCAGGACCGGAGCGACCAGTGGGAGACCTCCGGCAAGGGCGAATGGCGGTTGCGGCCCGACACCCGCCTCACCGCCTCGGGCGCCTGGACCAGCCATCAGTACGAAGTGTTTCCGACGTGGTGTGTTCCCAACGCGTGCGACACGCGGGGACAGGCGTTCCAGCCGTTCAGGATCGATCCGTCGGGCCGGGGGAGCTACACGCGCTCCAGCAAGGGATACGTCGCCGCCACGCTCGACCGGACGGCGTCGCCCACATTCGCCTGGCAAGCGCGGGGCTCGTGGCTGCGCACGCACTTCACCGACTTCAACCCCGATGATCAGTCGGTGTCGAACCGGCTCGGGGCGGAGCTGCGCGGCGTGCTGCGCCCGTTCGGCGACGACGACCGCGTGGTGACGGCCGGCGTGGAGGGCGCGCGTACCGACGTGACGAGCGACATCTTCGGGGACCACACCCAAGGCGAGTTCGCGGCCTACGGCGAGGCGGAGGGACGCCTCGGTCGCCTCCGCCTGTCGGTGGGGACGCGGCTCGACTACCTCGGCGTGGACGCGGCGGGACGGTCCGTTGTGGTCAGCCCGCGGATCGGCGCCGTGGTGCCGACCGCGGCGGGCAGGTGGCGTGCATCCGTCGGACGGGGCTTCCGCGCTCCGACCCTGGCCGAGCGGTTCGTCACGACTCGGGCGTTCGGGTTCGACGTCATCCCGAACCCGGACCTGGATCCGGAGACCGCCTGGTCGTTCGAGGTCGGCGACGCGCTCTCGCTCGGGTCGCGGGGGCGGCTCGACGCCGCGCTATTCTGGACGGAGGCCCGTCGCCTCCTCGAGCCGACCTTCGTCCTGGTCCCACCGGACAGCGTGCCGAAGATCCAGATCCGGAACCTTTCCCGCGCCGAGCTCCGCGGGCTCGACGCGTCGCTGACGGTGCTGCCCGTCCCCGCACTCACCGCGACCGTCGCCTACCTGTTTCTCGACTCCCGCGATCTGGCGACCGGCTCGGTGCTGTCGTTTCGCCCCAAGCATCTGCTCACGCTCGGCGCCGACTACCGCTGGCGCGCGCTCTCGGTGGGCGGCGATTTCCGCTACACGAGTCGCATCGAGCGGATCGAGCTCGAGGCCGTGTTCGGCCGCGATCCGCGTGTGGCCGCCAAGGTGCTCGACGTGCGAGCCGGCTGGCAGCACGGACCCCTGTCCGCGCGGCTGCTCGTGGCGAACGCGCTCAACTACATCTACAACCTGGTGCCGCGCACCCTCGAGCCCGTGCGCACATTTTCTGTGGTCCTGACCTGGACGTATTAGATTGGTGCGATGATCCTTCCCTGCGGAGTGCGGCTCGCGCTGTTGTTCTCGGCCTCCCAGGCCGCACCCATCGCCGGCACCTGGGAGCTGACGCGTATCTTCCGCTCCGGGCCCACGCCGGCCACTCGCGCCGTACCCGTCGACTCGACCGTCTACATTCGGATCACGCTCGAGACGCATCCAGGGGATTGGATTTCGGGCCGGCTGTACCGGCGCTTCCATGGGGAGCCCGACCGAAGCAAGGTCGAGGCCGGCCCGCTCCGCGGTGAAGGCCGTTTCATTATCGGGGTCGAGCTCGGAAGGCCGGCCTGGGCGCGCGCCCGCACCGCGGCGTGGCTGGTGGGCGACACGTTGCGCTTCGGCACCTCCCTCGTTCCCGACGCCGACTCGCTCGAGCTGCGCCGCGTGACGCCCGACGCCCCCTACCCCGCCACGGTGCTCGACGTGGTGACGCGCCCGTGACTCCCGCCCGGCGCCGATCGGCCTTCGCGCTACTCGGCGGAGCGGTCCTGGCAGGGTGCGGCGGCGGCGATCGGCCCCACTCCCCCGTCTGCGGGATGGCGCAGCTCATCGGGCCGTCCCTGATCCAGCAACAGCTCAAGCGAGCGCCCTTCGTCCTCACCGAGGGGCCTCGCGGGCTTCCCGGAACGCTGCCCGTCCGGATCGCCGGGACAACGCTGCAGAGCGCCGTGCAGGTCACGTACGCCAAAGGCGCCTTGACGATGGAGTACCAGGGTGCGGGGTTCCCCACCGCTTCGGTCAGCGACTCGACGGTCTACGCCCTGCTCGTGGTGGACGATTCCACGCAGCGGGCGCAGGGCGTCCTGATCTACGAGTCGCAGCGCCCGCCCCAGGGCTATCCGAGCGTCGGCGAGCTGCGCGGCGGCGACCGCACAATCCCGCTGTACGCTGTCCGGGTGGAGTGGCCGAGTGTGAGCAACCCGCGCGGCCCCCTGTTCGGTCCCGCCGCGCCTTCCCCCGGAACGCCCGCTTCGCGGCCGTGAGGAAAATCGTGGCCGTGAGCGCGACGCGCCGCACGGACGACGGGCGGGAGCGCGTGGCGCTGAACAGCGCGTACGTGCAGGCCCTCACCGGCGCGGGCGTCATACCGGTGGTGGTGCCCCCCATCCTCGACCCCGAGGCGGCGTGCGCCGTGCTCGACCGGGTCCAGGGTCTCGTGCTCACCGGGGGCGAAGACGTAGAGCCGGCGCGCTACCGGGCGGCACCCCACCCCAAGCTGGGCGAGACCGATGCCGCGCGCGACGCGGTCGAGCTGGCGCTCATCGCCGGCGCGGAGCGACGCCGTCTCCCGGTGCTCGCCATCTGCCGCGGCATCCAGATTCTCAACGTCGCGTTGGGCGGAACCCTGTACCAGGACCTCGCGAGCGAGCGCGTCGGGCCGATCGACCACACCGATCGAAGCTCCCACCATGGGCTGCGCATCGAGCCGCACACCCGGCTGCACCGCAGCCTCGACGCGGTCACCGCGCGGGTAAACAGCCGGCACCACCAGGCGATTCGCGATCTCGCGCCGGCGCTGCGCGCCACGGCGTGGGCGGAGGACGGCGTAATCGAGGGCGTCGAGCGCCGCGACCCGGACGCGTCGTGGACGCTCGCCGTGCAGTGGCACCCGGAGGACGACGTGGAGGGCGCGTTGTTCACCGCCTTCGCGGAGGCGATGTCGTGAGCCTGCCGTTCCCGTCCACGGACTGGGTGAGTGCCTACGGCACGGCGATCAATGCCAGCGCGGGGTACCGCGCCGCGTCGCTCGAGTGGACGCACGGCGCGATCGCGCTCGTGGTGAACCGCCAGCCGGAGATCGGCATCGCCGAGCCCGTCGGGATCTGGCTGGACCTCGACCGCGGCGTCTGCCGCGTGGCGAAGGTGGTGTCACCGAGCGAGGCGGACCAGGCGGCGTTCGTGATCTCGGGAGACTACGCGCATTGGAAGCGCGTGATCCGCAAGGAGCTCGGTCCGATCGCCGGGATCATGCAGCGCAAGCTGGCGCTCAAAGGCTCGCTGCCCATCGTGGTGCGGTTCGTGAAGTCGGCGGAGCAGCTGGTCGAGGCGGCGACGACGGTGCCGACGCGGTTCCTTGACGAGTGAGCGGTGAGCGGTGAGCGGTGAGCGGTGGGTGCACGCCGCTGGCTGCTTACGGCTCACCGCGTACGCTACAGGTTTCGCAGGATCTTCTCGGGAGTCGACACGTTCGGGAAAAACACCCGGTCACTCAAACGATTGAACGCTACCCGAAGCGTGGGGAACCGCTCGGCCGCCGCGCGGTAGATGGGCGCGACGCCGAAGCGCTCGGCCAGGCGATGCTCGGCGGCCAGCCGGTAACCCTGACGGCCGACGGCATCGTAGTACGGCAGGTCGGGCCCGCCCTTTCGGGAGCGCCGGGCGGCGATGTAATCCGGAAACAGCCCGGCGAGCCAGAGGCTGTAGTTGCCGAGATGCGCGCGCAGCAGAAAACCCCGTTCCCCGGCGTCGTCGAGCCCGGTGAGGTCCTCCACCATGTCGACCAGGTAGTGGTAGGTCTCGTCGTCCACCCGGCGCACTCGGGCCTGCCGATCATGATCACCGAACTCGAGCACCAACGCCGCCAGGTAGTCGGCGAGCGTCCGGTCGTCGACGCCGGCGGCCCGCAACGTGTGGCGCACTGCCACGTACGCGAAGAGCGGCGCGGATGGGACCACCAGGGTGCGCAACGCCAGCAAGGCGTCGAGCAGGCCGGGCTCGTCGAGCAGCGCGTCGGGCCCCTGCTCGAGGATCAGGCGCTCGTAGCGCGCCCGGCGCGCCGCGTCGCCGCGTGCCAGCGCCAGCGCGACCAGCAGAAAGTCCTGTGCCCGCAGACGCCCGCGGACGTTGGCCAGAATCATGCCCCGACCTCCCTCTAGCCCTGGTACCCCGCAGGCGGGCGCCGAGTTGCTGGCGCGCCTGACGACCCTCGCCCAGGAGCTGGCGGGCGCGTTCCGCCCGGCCACCGTGATCGAGCTGGCCGCGCGCGCCCTCGCCGAGCTGCTCAAACCCGACCGGCTTTCGGTCATTCTACTTGATACCGAGACGAACCGCCTGGCGGTGACCTACGACACGCACGCCGTCCCCGCCCGCACCGACGACCCCCTGCTGCAGCTCGCGTTGCGGCGCGGGCCCCTCGCCTTCGCCAGGGACGTCGGGGACGAGGCCCGGCGGCGCGGGGTCGACCTGCTCGAGCAGCCGCCCGGCTCCTGGATCGGCGCGCCGCTCGTCGCGGCCGGCCGCACGATGGGCGCCGTCTCCCTCTCGAGCGAGCGGGTCGGCGCCCTGGGCACGGCGGAGCTGACGCTCGTGTCCGTCGTCCTCGCCCAGGCGGCGATCGCGCTCGAGAACGCCCGTCTCGTGGAGCTCCTCTCCTCCGCCAAGCGTGAGTGGGAGAGGACGGTCGACGCCATTCCCCAGGCGATCTGCATCGTGGACGCGCACGGCATCGTGCGCCGGGCCAACCGCGTATTCGCCGACCTGATCCAAACGGCGGTCACGGCGATCCCCGGCCGGGCGTGGCTCGGCCTCCTTCCCCCCGCCTGGTCGGACCCGGTCGCGCGCGCCATGGCCGAACCGTCCGCGAACGCCGTGGAGATCCGCGCCGGCGAGCGTGTGCTGCTCCTCACCGTCATCCCGATGGCCGAGCCGGGCTCGGCGGTCCTCGTGTTCGAGGACCAGACCGATAAGCGCCGGCTCCAGGAGCAACTGATACAGTCTGAGAAAATGTCGGCGATCGGTCAGCTGATCGCCGGGGTGGCGCACGATCTGAACAACCCCCTCGCCTCGGTCGTGGGCTTCAGCGACTTCCTCGCCGAAGGCGACCAGATCCCGCCGTCGCTGCGAGAACCGCTGCAAGTGATCCGCCAGGAAGCGGAGCGAGCGGCGACGATCGTCAAGAACCTGCTCTCCTTTGCCCGCAGCCAGGAGGGGGAGCGCACCCGCCACCCGATCGGCGTGCTGCTCGAGTCGACGCTGGTGCTCCTGCGGAACCAGCTGATGGCGCACAAGGTCGAAGCCACCCTGGAAGTCGAGCCGGGGCTTCCCGACGTCGAAGTGAGCGCGAACCAGCTCAAGCAGGTGTTCGTGAACGTGATCAACAACGCCTGTCAGGCCATCGTCAGTGATGCACCGTCGGGCCGCATCTGGATCGCGGCGAAGCGCGTGCGCGACACCATCCTGGTGAGCGTGACCGACTCGGGGCCCGGGATGACCGAGGACGTCGCGGCCCGCGTGTTCGAGCCGTTCTTCACGACCAAGCCGGAAGGCCAAGGCACCGGCCTCGGGTTGTCGATCTGCCAAGGGATCGTCAAGGAGCACGGCGGCCGGATCACGCTCGACACGCGACCGGGCGGGGGCGCGACCTTCAGCGTGGAGCTCCCGATCGGGGCGGACGTCGCTCGCGCCCCAGCCGTGCCGTCGCCGGCGACCGAATCGAAGCCGCTCAACATCCTCGTCGTGGACGACGAGCCGCACATCCTGCACTACATGCGCGCCACGCTGGAGAGCTGGGGCCACACGGTCGAGGTGGCGAGCGACGGCTCCTACGCGCTCGAGCGCGCCCTGGCCGGGCCGTTCGACGTGATCATCTGCGACCTGCGGATGCCCCACCTGTCGGGACGCGACATGTATACCAAGCTCGTCCGCCAAGACCCGCGGGTCGCCGAGCGCATCATTTTCGCCACGGGCGATACGGTGCGGGGCGACACGCTCCAGTTCCTCGAACGACTCGGCCGACCGTACCTGCGCAAGCCCTTCACGCTCGCCGAGCTGCGGGCCGCGCTCGGCCACGCCGCGAAACAGCCGGCCTGAGGACCGTGCGCGTCCTGCACGTCGACTCCGGCCGGGAATTCCGGGGCGGCCAAGACCAGGTGCGCCTGCTCGCGCGCGAGCTCGCGGGCACGCCGGAGGTCGAGCAGCGCCTGGTGACGCGACGCGGGAGCGAGCTCGCCCGCCGCGTCGCCGCCGCCGGCATCGCCGTCCGGGAGATCCCCTGGACGGTCGGGCTCGACCCGCGAGCGTGGTGGCGCCTGGTCGTCGAAACACGGGCTTGGCCCCCCGACATCATTCACGCACACAACAGCCACGCCGTCACGCTCGCGATCTGGGCGCGTCGCGCCCTCCGCCTCACAGGCTCGCCGCCGCGTGTCGTCGCGACCCGCCGGGTGGTCTTCCCGGTTCACCGTCGCAGCGCCCTGCACCACGCGGACTTCGTGATCGCGATCTCCGACGCCGCCCGGTCCAGCCTGCTCGCCGCGGGGTTTGCCCCGGGACAGGTGAAGGTCGTGCCGTCGGGCATCGATCCCGAGGAGGTGCGCCGCGCCGCCGCGCCGGCGCTCGGCATCCGGGCGACCCTTGGTCTCCCGCTCCGCACACCCCTCGCCGCCAACGTCGCAGCGCTCGAGCCGCCGAAGGACCAGCTCACCCTGATTCGGGCGGCCCACGCGGCCCGGACGCTCTGTCCGGACTTGCACTGGGTGATCGCGGGCGACGGCCGCTCGCGCCGCGCCTTGGCCGCCGAGCTGCAGCGGCTCGACCTTGGCGACCGGGTGCACTTGCTCGGTCATGTCGCGCAGGCCGACGCCTTGATACGGGAAAGCGACGTCGTCGTGATGTCGTCGCGGGCCGAAGGGCTGGGCACGGTCGTACTCCACGCCCTGGCGTTGGGCAAGCCGGTCGTCGCGACGGCGGGAGGCGGGCTGCCCGAGATCGTGCAGCCCGCCTGGCTCGTCCCGGTGGGCGACGCGGAGGCGCTGGCGCGGAAGGTCGTCGACGCGCTGGCCCACCCTTCCCCGTTCCCGCTTCCCCCGCAGTGCGCGGCTTCGGCCATGGCCGCCGGCGTCTTGGCCGTGTATCGGTCGCTCGTCTAGATTGCAGGGCCATGATCTACGTCTGCGTCCCGGTGCACAACGAGGCCCGCACGGCGGGGCTGGTGCTCTGGAAAGTACGCCAGGTGTTCACGGCGTTCCCGCGCGAGTATCAGCTCCTGGTGTTGGACGACGCCTCCACCGACGAGACACCCGACGTGCTGGCGTCGTACGCCAAGGTCCTGCCGATGACGATCGTGACGCACCGGGAGCGCCGTGGGTACGCGCACAGCCTCGAGGCGCTGCTGCGCCTCGCGCTGCAACGGACCGACCGTCCCAAGCGTGACTGCGCCATCACCCTCCACGCCGACTTCGCGCACTCTCCAGAGAGCATGGAGGACATGGTGAAGCACCTCGAGTCGGGCGCGGACCTCGTGGTCGCGGAGCAGCTGGAGGCTCGGGGCCACGCCTCCCGGGCGCTGCGGCTGGCGCGTCGCTGGACACCACGGCTGCTCGGTGTTGCCGGCCTGCGGGACAGCGTCTCCGGATACCTCGCGCTGCGCCTGATCGTGCTGCGACAGGCGCTACGCCGTGACGTGGTGCCGTTCCTGCAGACCGAGGGATGGTGCGCAAACGCGGAGCTCGTCGCGCGCCTCGCCCCGCACGCGCGACGGCTGGACGCCGTCCCCGCCGCGGCGCGCTACGATCTGGTGCAGCGTCCTTCTCGGGTGAAGCCGTGGCGCCAGCTGCTCGCGGCGTGGCACGCCCGCCCGGTCATCCGGGCCGCCCGCATGGCCACGGCGCTGTTGCTGATCGCCATCGGCCTGCGGGCCCAGTCGGACACGACCCGGCGAGACTCGACGCCCCGCGACTCGGGGAGCGCCGCGCGCATGACGGCGAGCGCCAGCGTGCCCGTCGCCGTGCCGTTCCGCGTCGGCGAGCGGCTGGTCTACGGCGCCAAGTACGGGTTGTTCAACGTCGGCACCGCGACGATGGAGGTCGCCGGGCTCGACACCGTCCGCGGCGCCGAGGTGATGCACTTCGTCTTCAGCATCGAGGGCGGCGCGCTGTGGTATCACCTGAATCAGCGGCTCGAGTCTTGGGTGGGACGGAACGACTTTCAGTCGCACCGCTACCGGAATCAGACCGACGAAAAGGGGAAGTCCTGGGAGCGGAAGTTCGACATCTACCCGGACTCGGGGTTCTACCGGGAGGCGGGGCGCGACACGACGTTCCCGACCGTGGCGAACCCGCTCGACGACGCTGCGTTCTTGTATTGGATCCGTACCGTGCCGCTCGAGCTCGGCAAGCGGTACGAGTACCGGCGCTATTTTCGTCCGGAGCGTAACCCGGTGATCATCGAGGTCCTGAAACGGGAGCGCGTGAGCGTGGCGGGCAGGAAGTGGAACGCCATCGTCATCCGCCCGCGCATTCCGAACGGGGGCGGCATCTTCGCCGAAAAGGCCGATGCCCGGATGTGGCTGTCCGACCAGAGCCCGCGCACCATGCTCGCCCTGCAGTCGAAGTTCTCGTTCGGCCAGGTGACCCTCAAGCTCAAGGAGTACGCCGACCCTCCTCCGGAGCACCCATGACCGACTACCGCGAGGCGGACGTTTCGCGGCTCAGGACCGTCCCCATCGCGCAACGCCCCAACAAAGTCGACCCCTCCCTCCTCGCGCATCCGCCCGGCGGCGATCGCAGCTTCGCCGCCTTCTGCGCCTCGCTCCCCGACATCCTCGCCGCGAAAGATCTGCGAGAGGTGGCCCGTCGCCTGGCCCGCGCCGCCGGACGCCACGGTGTCGTCGTGATGCTCGGCGGGCACGTGATCAAGGCGGGCCTGGGCCCCCTGCTGCGGGAGCTGGTGCGGCGCGGCGTGATCACGCACCTCGCCCTCAACGGGAGCGCGGCGATCCATGACTTCGAGCTGGCGGCGTACGGAGGAACGAGCGAAGACGTCGCGGCCGGGCTGGCGGACGGGACCTTCGGCATGGTGGAGGAAACCGGCCGCGAGATGAACGCTGCGATCGCGGACGGCGCGCGGACTGCCCAGGGCATGGGCGAAGCGCTCACCCACTACCTCACGCGCCGGGGGCGGCTCGCGGCCCCCGAGGTCTCACTGCTCCTCGGGGCGGCCGAGCGAGGCGTTCCCGTCACCGTACACGTCACCCTCGGCGCGGACATCATTCACCAGCATCCCACTGCCGACGGCGCCGCGCTCGGTGCGACGAGCCACCGGGATTTCAAGCGGCTCGCCGCGTCGCTCCCGGCGCTCCACGAGGGTGGCGTCGTCCTGAACCTCGGCAGCGCGGTCGTGATGCCCGAAGTGTTCCTCAAGGCCCTCACGGTGGCGCGCAACCTGAACGGCGGCGCGCCCACCGGGTTCACGGCCTGCGACTGCGACATGCAACGCCACTACCGGCCGCGCGTGAACGTCGTCGAGCGCCCCACGCTCGGCGGCGGTTGGGGAGTCCAACTCACGGGCCATCACGAAATCCTGATTCCGCTCCTCGCCTGGGCCGTGCTGCACGAGCTCGATGCGCGTTGACGGGCGCCGGGTGTTGCTCGTCGCCGCCGCGCTCTTCGCCGGGTGCGTCACGCGCACGCGGCGCCTTGCTCCGGTCGGCAACGCGACCGCGCTCGGGACACCGGAACAGGTGCAGGCGATCGCGCGACAGGCCCTGATCATCGATGCGGCCGGGGGGCGCGGCGCGGACACGTTGTACGCCCCCGAGGCGCTGGTCGTGGCGAATGCGCGTGTGCGTCTCGCGACGCCGCGCTTCGCCGGAATCGGATACGGCGGCCGGGTCACCGTCGCTGCCGCGTCGGTGACCCTCGAAGGCCGCTTTGCCTGGGTACTGGTGGACTACCGCTGGATCAACGCAGAGCGCAACCAGAACGAAGCCGGTCGCGCGACCGTCATCTGCGAGCAAAAGCCCAACGGCTGGAAGATCGTGCACGTGCATTCCAGCCAGGCGCTCCCGTGAGACCGCTAGGCGTCCGCGGGACGGCCCTTGATCATTTCGCGGATCTTGTCCGCGGTGCTCGGGCTGATGAGGCGCAGCACGAAATAGAGCACAAAGCCCATGGCGGCGAGCCACAGCACCGTCATGGCGAGCCCGATGAGGCCGCCGAGCACGCTGAAGACGAGCTTGAGGCCGAGCCACGCGAGCACGGCGAAAATGGCGAACCCGAAGATGCTGCGGAACATGGGGACTACCTCCGTGGGACCCCGACGGGGGGGCCGTACGATGGAATCTGCGGCGGGTTTCAGGAGGGCGCTAGCCGGTGAAAGCCGTTGATGTCGCCATCGTCGGCGGAGGCGCGGTCGGGGCGGCGTGTGCCCGGGCGGCGGCCCTCCGCGGCCTGGAAGTCGTGATTTATGAGCCCGGCCCCGACCCGGCCGCCGCGTCTCCGGCATCCGCCGGGATGCTGGCGGCCCAGATCGAGTCCACCGACGACGTGCTGCTCGCCCTGTCGGTGCGCGCGCGGGATCTCTACGATCCGCTGGCCCCCGCGCTGCGCGAGACCACGGGCATCGACATCGGCTTCTGGCGCTCCGGGATCGCCGCCGTCGCCTTCGAGGAGGCGGCGGCCGAACGCCTCATGGAGGAGGTGGCCCGGCAGCGGCAGGCGGGCCTCCGCTGCGACTGGCTCGAGGGCGACGACGTGCGCGAGCGCTGGTCCGGCGCCGCCCCCGACTGCCAGGGCGCGCTGTTCGCGCCGGAGGACGGCGCGCTGGACCCGCAGGCGCTGACGCGCGCCTGCCTCGCGGACGCGCGCCGCCTGGGCGCGACCCTCCGCGCCGAGACCGTCGATGGGCTCGCGATCGCCAACGGCCAAGTCACCGGCGTCGTGACCGCCGATGGCACCGCCCCGGTGGAGCACGCCGTGCTCGCGGCCGGAGTGTGGTCCCCGCGCATCCGCGGGCTGCCGCGTCCCCTGCCGATCGAGCCGCTCCGCGGCCAGATGGCCGCCACCGCGTGGCCCGCGGGGACCCCGCCGGCGATCCTCTACCACGACCGCGGCTACGTTCTCGCCCGTGGCGGGGATGCCATGCTGGGCAGCACGATGGAGCGCGCGGGGTACGACGCGCACGTCACGAACGAAGGGCTCGCCCAGATCTTCCGCGGCGCCGTCCGGCTGCTCCCTGCGCTCGTGGCGCAGCCGGTGCAGCGTATGTGGGCGGGTCTCCGCCCGGCCACGAGCGACGGTCGACCGATCCTGGGGCGCGATCCGGACGTGCGGCGACTGTGGTACGCCACCGGCCATGGACGGAACGGCATCTTGCTCGCAGCGCTGACGGGCGACATCACGGCGGATTTGCTCACCAGCAAGGTCCCGGACGTGGACATCAGCCCCTTGGGCATCGACCGCTTCAAACCTGACGCCTGACATCGAGCATCCAGCACCCAGCACCCGATGTATCGCACCTGCGCGTTCTGCAACGGCAAGCTGGATGGCGACGGCGGACCCTCGGGGCTCGGCGTGGGACGGCGACTCGCGTTCGACGAGTGGAAGAGCCGCCTGTGGGTGGTCTGCCCAAAATGCGCGCGCTGGAACCTCGCACCACTCGACGACCGGTTGGAGCGGATCGACGCGCTGGGGCGGGCCGCCGGCGAGGGCCGCGTCGCCGCCGCGACCGAGCAGGTCGCGCTGATCCGCTGGCAGGGGTACGACCTGGTGCGCGTCGGGAAGCCGCGGCGCCTGGAGTTCGCGACATGGCGCTACGGCGAGCGACTCAGGGCGCGGCGCCGCGAGCAGCTCCAGTTCGTCGTCCCCGTCACGGTCGCCGCCGTCGGCCTCGCAGTCGCAGTGAACGTGGCTGCGGGCGGCTCCCTCGGGGTGTTCGTGTGGAACATGCCCAACATCGCGCGGCGGCTGTACACCGGACTGGTGGGCCGGCGCCGGGTGAGCCTCGTCGAGCCGCCGATCTGCGAGCGATGCGGCAGCGTGTTGCAGGTCCGGGCCAAACACGTGGCCTACGCACGCCTGGTCGGTCAGGCCCACGCGGACGTCGCGCTCATCGTGAGCTGCCCCGCGTGCCGCACCGAAGGGGCGATGCTCGTCGGCCGCGACGCGCAGACGGCGTTACGCCAGGGCCTCACGTACCTCGCCATCGCTCGCGCCGGTCGGCAGCGCGTCGAGGATGCCGCCCGACTGGTCGAGGGCGCGGGCGGACCCCATCAGCTGATCCGCGACGTCGCCCGCCGCGAGCTCACGCTGCGCAGCCTCGCCCCCGAGCGGCGTCTCGCACTCGAGATGGCGGTCGACGAGCGGGCCGAGCTCGACGAGTTGGAGCGGCAGTGGAAAGAAGCCGAGGAGATCGCCGAGATCGCCGACGGTACGCTCAGCTCGGACCCCCTGCTCGAGGACGAGCTGGAGCGCATCAGGAAGAAGCTAGACCGCGAGGGCGAACCCGGCTGAGTGTTGCGTCAGCGCGACGTCGCAATTAGAGTCGTCGAAGGACCTCAACCGCCCCGAAAAACGTATATTGGACCACCCAACCAGCGTCGGAGGCGATCTATGGCGCCGTGCACGAGGTGGCGCGCCACGCGCTGCCAAGCCTGGATGTTGGCGGCACTGTTCCTGGCAACGGGCCCACCTGCGTCCGCGCAGTGGCTGGACCCGGACCGATGCGTCACCTGCCCCGACAAGCTGCAGCATTTCGCCGCAGGTGTCGGCCTCGACCTCCTGGCGCGCGGACCCTGGGTCTCGAAGCCGTTCCGCAACCATGCGTGGAAGCGCGTGGCGCTGACGGCCGTGGTCGCCGCAAGCTGGGAGATGCTCGAGGCTCTGGACGCCCGCCGCCAAGGGAAGGCGGGGAGGCCGGGCTATGGCTTCGGACCCTTGGACCTCGTCACTACGGTCGCCGGTGCCGCGGCGGTCGAGGGGTTCCAAGGCCTCGGCCGGAAGCTCACAAAGCGACGACGACTGGGGGCGCACTAGACTCGGCCGGATCAACCGGACGGTTGAAATTATTCCCCTGCGGCTACCCCGCCCTTCGTGAACCCGCTATGTTGGGCGTAGTTATGGTCAGCCCTCCTCTCGTCCAACTGCACCGCCAGCGACCAGCCCACCCCATCGAGCGTAAGCCATCTTGGCTCAAGGTTGCCGCGCCCGGCGGACCCAACTACCTGGCGCTGAAGCATCTGATGCGGGACCTGCAGCTTCACACGGTGTGCGAGGAAGCCCACTGTCCCAACATCGGGGAGTGCTGGGAGCACCGCGCCGCGACGTTCATGATCCTGGGAGACACCTGCACGCGGAACTGCTCGTACTGCGCGGTCGCCCACGGCACGCCGGCGGCGCTCGATCGCGACGAGCCCGTCCGCCTGGCCGCCGCGGTCGAGCGGATTGGACTCCGCCACGTGGTCATCACCAGCGTGGACCGGGACGACCTGGCAAACGGGGGCGCCGAAATGTTCGCGGCCGCGGTCGCCGCGATCCGGCAGCGCACGCCGGGGACGACGGTCGAACTCCTGATCCCCGACTTCAAGGGGAGCGAGCACGCGCTACGCCTCGTGGTCGAGGCGAAGCCGGACATCCTGAATCACAACCTCGAGACGATCGAACGGCTGTACCGCCTGGCACGGCCGGGTGGTCGCTATGCGCGGGCGCTCGAGCTGTTGCGACGGACCAAGGAGATCGATCCCGGCATGCTCACCAAGTCGGGGCTCATCTGCGGGTTGGGCGAGGAGTGGGACGAGCTGCTGGCCGCGATGCGCGACCTCCGGGCGCAGGGCGTGGACATCCTGACCCTTGGCCAATACCTGCGCCCGTCGAGTCAGCACCTGCCGATCGCGCGCTACTACACACCCGCTGAGTTCGCGGAGCTGCGCCGCCACGGCCTCGCCATGGGTTACCGCCACGTGGAGGCTGGACCGCTGGTGCGGTCGAGTTATCATGCGTGGGAGCAGGTCGAGCGCGCAGTGGCATCCGCCTAACCCCCGTCATGGCTACCGCAACCGCGCAGACCGCCACCCGCACCGCGCAAACCGCGCTCGAGCCGCGCATGCTGCGCCAAATGCTCCTCATCCGGCGCTTCGAGGAGAAAGCCGCCGAGGCGTACGCCCTCGGCAAGATCGGCGGGTTCTGCCATCTCTACATCGGACAGGAGGCGGTGGCGGTTGGCTCGCTGGCTGCGCTGCGCGACGACGATTACGTGATCTCGTCGTACCGCGAGCACGGGCAGGCGCTCGCGCGGGGAGTGTCGGCGAAGGCGGTGATGGCAGAGCTGTTCGGCAAGGCCACGGGGTGCTCGAGCGGCAAGGGCGGCTCGATGCACCTGTTCGACGCCGGCAAGCGGTTCCTCGGGGGGCACGGGATCGTCGGTGGCCACATCCCGCTCGCCGCCGGTCTCGGGTTCGCGATCCGCTACAAGGGCGGCGACCAGCTGTGCATCTGCTATTTCGGCGAGGCGGCGGTCAACATCGGCGCCTTCCACGAGACGCTCAACATGGCCTCCGTGTACAAGCTGCCGGTCATTTTCTGCTGCGAGAACAACCGCTACGGCATGGGCACGGCGTTCGAGCGCGTCGCGGCCGTGACGGACGTGGTGGAGCATGCCTGCAGCTACGACATGGCCGCCGAGCTGGTGAACGGCATGGATGTGCTCGCCGTACACGCGGCGACCCAACGCGCCGTGGAGCGGGCGCGCAAGGGGGGCCACCCCACCCTGCTCGAGGTGCGGACGTACCGGTACATGGGGCACTCGATGTCCGACCCGCTGCACGGCGTCTACCGCACCAAGGAGGAAGTGGAAGAGCAGCGCAAGCGCGACCCGATCTCGCAGCTCGCCATGAAGCTCAAGGAGGAGGGCGCGCTCGATCAGGCGGCGCTCGACGCGCTCGATGCCGAGGTCCACGCCGAAGTCGAGGAGGCGGTGCGGTTCGCCGACCAGAGCCCGGACCCTGATCCCGCGGAGCTGACGACTCACGTGCTCGCCGACTGATGGCGACCCTCACGTACCGTGACGCGTTGAACCAGGCGCTGCGCGAGGAGATGCAGCGCGATCCGAACGTGTTCCTGATGGGCGAGGAGGTCGGCGTCTATCAGGGCGCCTACAAAGTGAGCCGCGGCCTGCTCGAGGAGTTCGGGCCGATGCGCATCGTGGACACGCCGATCGCCGAGCTGGGGTTCGCGGGGATCGGCGTCGGCGCGGCTATGGGAGGTCTGCGACCCGTAATCGAGTTCATGACGTGGAACTTCGCCGTGCTCGCGCTCGATCAGATCGTCAACTCGGCCGCCAAGATCCTGTACGAATCGGGCGGCCAGGTGCCGATCCCCATCGTGTTCCGCGGCCCGAACGGCGCCGCCCTCCAGCTCGGCGCGCAGCACTCTCAAGCCTGGGAATCCTGGCTGTCGCACATCCCGGGCCTGAAAGTGGTCGCGCCCGCCACACCCGCCGACGCCAAGGGCCTGCTCAAGTCCGCGATCCGGGACAACAACCCGGTGATCGTGCTCGAGGGCGAGATGTTGTACAACAACAAGGGCGAGGTGCCCGAGGGCGAGCACATCGTCCCGATCGGCCAGGCGGACGTGAAACGGCCGGGGCGCGACGTGACGCTCATCTGTCACTCGAAGACCGTCGCGGTCGCCCTCAAGGCCGCGGACCAGCTGGCCGAGCGCGAAGGCGTCTCGGCCGAGGTGCTCGACCTGCGGTCGCTGCGACCGCTCGACGAGCCGGCGATCCTCGCGTCGGTCGCGCGCACCAACCGTGCGGTGGTCGTGGAGGAGGGCTGGCCGCACGCGGGGTTGGGGGCCCAGGTCGTGGACGTGATCCAGCGCGAGGCGTTCGACCAGCTCGACGCGCCGGTGTTGCGCGTCACCCAGGCCGACGTCCCGATGCCCTACAACAAGCAGCTCGAGCGCCTGGCGAAGGCGAGCCCCGAACGCGTCATCGCCGCCGTGCGCCGCGTGCTGTACCTCGACTGATCGTGGCCACCAACGTCCACATGGAAGCGCTCTCCCCCACCATGGAGGAGGGGCGCGTGGTGAAGTGGCACAAGCAGGACGGCGACCCGGTGAAAACGGGCGAGACGCTCGCCGAGGTCGAGACCGACAAGGCCGTCATGGACCTGGTCGCGCGGGCCGACGGGGTGCTGCGGCAGGTCGCCGTGGCGGAGGGACAGACCGTGCCGGTCGGGAGCGTGGTGGCGGTGATCGCCGCGCCGGCCGAGGCTGTGGGTGCAGGGCCAGCGACGGTACCGCCGACGACCACGTCGGGAAGCGGGAAACGGGAAACGGGAAACGTGGCGACGGCGACGGCTCCAGCTCCGGTGGCTGTCGCCCCGCTGCCGGCCGCCGCTCCCGCGGACGCCACTCGGGTGAAAGCCTCCCCCCTCGCCCGACGGATGGCGAAAGAGGCTGGTGTAGACCTCAAGCTCGTGGCAGGCTCAGGACCGGGTGGCCGCGTGGTCAAGAAAGATCTCGAACGGGCGCCCAGCCAAGGCCCGCCAGTTAGCTCCGCCGTCGGAGCGGCCGTTCCGTCTCCCGTTTCCCGTTTCCCGTCTCCCGCGCGGTCCGGAGCTCCGTACGATGACGTTCCGCTCACCCAGATCCGCAAAACGATCGCCAAGCGCCTCGCGGCCTCCCTCGGACCCATCCCCCACTTCTTCCTCACGACCGAAGTGGACATGGAGCGTGCGGCCGACGCCCGCGATGCCCTGAACAAACAGCTCGGGGACCAGGGCAAGGTCTCCTTCAACGACATCATCATCAAGGCGACCGCGCTCGCGCTCGCCAAGCATCCCGCCTGCAACGCCTGGTTCCAGGAGACCCACATCCGCTACTGGCACGAGGTGCACATTGGGATGGCGGTAGCGGTGGAGGACGGGCTTATCACGCCCGTGATCCGGAACGCGGAACTGAAGTCGCTCGCCGACATCGGCCGGGAGGCGAAGGAGCTCGCCGAGAAGGCCCGCAGCCGCCGGCTGCAGCCGACCGAGTATACGGGGTCGACGTTCTCCGTCTCGAATCTGGGGATGTTCGACATCGACCAGTTCACAGCCGTGATCAATCCCCCGGAAGCCGGGATCATCGCCGTCGGCTCCATCGTTCAGAAGCCGGTGGTCGTCGACGGCCAACCGGCGGCACGGCGCCGCGTGCGAATCACGATGAGCTGCGACCACCGGGTGATCGACGGGGCGACGGGGGCGGCGTTCTTGAAAACGCTCAAGCAGATGCTGGAGAACCCGCTGGCGATGCTCCTGTGAATGGGGAGGGGGGCTTTTGGCGAATCAATTTGACGTGATCATCCTGGGCGGCGGCCCGGCCGGCTACGTCGCCGCCATCCGGGCCGCGCAGCTTGGCCTGGGCACGGCGGTGATCGAGAAGGAGAAGCTCGGGGGGGTATGCGTCAACATCGGCTGCATCCCCACCAAGGCGCTGCTCCACTCGGCCTACATCGCGAACCTGCTGCGCGAGGCCAAGGAGTTCGGCGTCGAGGCGGGAGCAGTGAAGACCGACTACGGCGTCGCCATGCAGCGCTCGCGCCGCGTGAGCGACCAGAACTCGAAGGGCGTCGAGTTCCTGATGAAGAAAAACAAGATCACGGTCGTGAAGGGCGCGGGCGTGCTCCAACCCGGCCGCAAGGTGAAGGTCGGCAACGACGTGTCCGAAGCGAAAAAGGCCGTGATCATCGCGACTGGATCGCGCGTGAAGGGCCTGCCACAGATCGGGCTCGAGATCAACAAGACGACCGTGATCTCGTCAGACGAGGCGTTGTTCCTCGAGAAGGCGCCGGTGTCGATGGCGATCATCGGCGCGGGCGCCGTCGGCATGGAGTTCGCCGACATCTTCCACGCCTTCGGTACCAAGGTCACGCTGATCGAGGCGCTCCCCCGAATCCTGCCGCTCGAGGACGCCGAAGCCGCGGACACCCTCGCCAAGAGCTACAAGAAGCGCGGCATCGAGGTCGTCGCCGGTGCCAAGGTGAAGAAGGGGACGCCGGGGAAGGACAAAGTGACCCTCGAGATCGAAGCGAGCGGCGCGACGCAAAAGATCGATGTCGCGGTGGTGCTGATGGCGGCGGGTCGCGCGGTGAACACGGAAGGCATCGGCTTGGCGGAATGCGGCGTGCAAGTGACCGACCGCGGCTTCATCAAGGTCGATCAGAGCCTGCAGACCACGGCGCCGGGCTACTACGCCATCGGCGACGTGGCCGGGCCGCCGATGCTCGCCCACAAGGGCAGCCGGGAGGGCGTGTACGTCACCGAGCTGCTCGCCGGTAAGAAGTCGCACGCCATCAAGTACGACAACGTCCCCAGCGTGACGTACTGTCACCCCGAGGTGGCGAGCATCGGACTCACCGAGGAGCAGTGCAAGGAGCGCAAGCTCGACTACGTGGCCGGCCGGTTCCCCTTCTCGGCCAACGGCCGGGCGCGCGGGTCGGGCGAAACCGAGGGGTTTGTGAAGATCCTGCGCGACAAGAAGTACGGTGAGATCCTGGGCGCCCACATCGTGGGCGGGCACGCGTCGGAGATCATCCACGAGCTGGCGGTGGCGCGGGAGAACGAATACACCGTGGAAGAGGTCGAGCTGGCGATTCACGCCCACCCGACCATGTCCGAGGCGGTGGCCGAGGCGGCGCTCGATTCGCTCGGCCGAGTGCTGCACCTGTGAGCGGCGCCCACCCCGAGGCGGTCAAGGATCCGCTCGCCGTCGGCCTCGGCGCGCTCGGGGCAGGTGCGGGCCTCGGGGGTGCATGCGTCACGCTGATGCTCCTCCTCATCCGCGTGGTCCAGCGGGTCGAGATCGGCCGCTACGGCGAGAGCGTGTCGGAGCTGGATCCGTTCGTCTTCGGACTCCTCGCCATCGCGCTGGCCGCGGTGTTCGGCTGGCGCCGCAGCCAGGCGCTCGAGAACCTGTGGCAGCGCGGTGTGATTACCGTCCTGGCCGCATTCGGTACCCTGCTGATCGCGATCCTGGCCGTCCCGTTCTGGCATTACCTCCGGTTCCCCGGTCTACTGGTGCTCGCCGCCGCCAGCCTGATCCTTGGCCTGAGCGCGAGCCGCTGGGCGCTCGCCGGCCGGGGGCATGGGGACGAGGGACGGGGGACCGGGAGCGGGGCGTGAGCGACCGCACCGTCGAAGTCGTGCAGGCAGGCGTCGTCCCGTACGCCGCGGCGCTCGCGTGGCAGCGGTCGCTCGCGCAGGCGCGCCTCGCGGGACACCTGATGCACGACGTGCTGCTCCTGCTCGAGCACCCACCGGTCGTGACGCTGGGGCGCACCGCGCGCGGCGCGCACGTCCTCCGACCGGACGGGGTCGACGTATTCGAGATCGAGCGGGGCGGCGACGTCACGTTCCACGGCCCGGGACAGCTCGTCGGCTATCCGATCCTGGACCTCACCGGCCACAAACCCGACCTACACTGGTATCTGCGTACCCTGGAGCGGGCCCTTATCGCGGCGCTCGCCGAGCTCGGGATTCCGGCCGGGCGGAACCCGGGCGCCACCGGCGTCTGGACGGACAACCGGAAAATCGCGAGCATCGGCGTCCACGTGAAGCAATGGGTCACGTGGCATGGGTTCGCGCTGAACGTCACCACCGACCTCTCCCAGTTTGGCCGCATCGTGCCATGCGGCATTCCCGGTGTGGAGATGACGTCCGTAGCACGCGAGCTGGGGGCAGGGCGCAGGGAGCGGGAGCTTTGGGACGAAGCCGTCGCGGCGGTGATTCGCGGCTTCGAAGTCGCGTTCGGGGTTGAGGCGCGTCCAAGGGAGCCTTCGCCGACGTATTAATGCAACGCCTCTTCGCGACGCTTCTACGTGACGAAGTTCCTCGACGGTCTGCGACAGCGAACTCCCATGTCTGAGGAGCGTTTGCCACCCGGCCAGGTGCTGACCACGAAGTGGCCCGTGTTGCATTATGGCGACGTCCCTCGCGTCGACATCGATGCGTGGACCTTCGAGGTCTCCGGTCTCGTGGACCGGCCCTTT
>DATHGL010000295.1:0-21218 GCA_035317625.1 Gemmatimonadales bacterium
GTCCACCGCATCGCGGACGCGATCGAAAATGTCGTCCACCACGTCGCGGTGCTCGTCCAGAAACTGGCGTCCCGTGTCCGTGATCTCGTATACCTTCTTGCCTTCCACGTCTTTCGCGCTCACGAGTCCCTCGTCTTCGAGCCACTGCAGCGTGGGATACACGGTGCCCGGGGAGGGGGAGTAGCAGCCATGCAGCTGCTCTTCCAGCTCTTTCATCACCTCGTAGCCGTGACGCGGCTTGTCCTTGAGCAGCCGGAGAATCACGTACTTCATGTCACCGGATTCGAACCAGCGGCGGCGGCGGCCTCGTGGCCCGGCCCAGAAGAACCCCCGCGGTCCAAAGCCGAAGGCGAACCGGTCCCAGCCGAACTGTCTCGTCATTGCTTCCTCTAGGGTTGCGATGTAACTTGAAGATATTGCTACACGATATATCGTGTCAACGGGCGGTAACCACCCTCACAGCCGGACCGGTGCGCTTCGCACAAGTTGTAAGGCCGCATCAACTTGTGCATGGGGGACGCGGCGCTACATTTGAAACCCGCGCTAGGCTCCATTTTCCCTTAGCTCCAGCGCCCTGGAAGGAGACCCGATGTCCGTACAGGTGACCCCCCACCCCAAATGGGTGGCCGACCTGGATGCCGCGTTGGATCCGAGTCGCGAAGCGATCCTCGACACTCCGGTGATCGTGGACGCTTCGGAGAACCAGCTTGCCGACGGCCGGATCCAGAACTTCCTCGTGGCGTTCTATCCGATCATCCGCGACTTCCCGCAGTGGCTGCAGCTGCTGCTGGACCGCTCGCCGGAGGACGGGAAGGTGTTCTTCCGCGACAACATCCGCGTAGAGAAGCGGCACGACGCCATGTGGCGCGCGATGGGCGACGGCTTTAACGTCCCCAAGGAGCGCTTCCAGATTCCCGAGCCGATGATCCCCGACGTGAAGGACTTCCACGGGTATCTGACCGAGATGTGCCGCGAGGCCACGTTCGGCGCGGCGGTGTCGGCGACCAACTACGCCGTCGAAGGTGTGGCCCAGAAGATCTCGGAGAAGGCGCTGCGCGGGCTCGCGAAGAACGCCAAGATCGGGCCGCGGGGACGCTGGTGGTTGGAAGAGCACGCCAAGTACGACGACGAGCATCCGATCCACGCACTCGAGATCATCAAGAGCTGCGTCCAGCGCGGGGAAGGGCCACAGGGCGTGACCGCTTCGGCTGTCAAGAGTCTCGCCCTCATGAAGGATGCGATGGTGGCTTCTTACGACTCATGAGTAAAGGCCGGCGCGCTTCGCCGACGCGGGGGATGCGGCCCTCCGCGTCTTCGTCCAAGGCGGCGGTGACGCGCCCGGCGCTCGACCCGATGCGGGTGGCGTCCGAGATCGTGGCCGCGCTCGCGGACGCGGTGGTGGTGACCGGCCTCGACCGGCAGGTGCTCACCGCCAACCGCGCGGCCGCCGACCTGTTCGGCCGGCCGCTCGACGACCTCCCCGGCACACCGATCGACGACCTCGTCTCCCCCACCGAGCGGCAGCACGTGGCGGAGCGCGAGCATCGCGCGGTCGAGGGGGAAGAGCAACGGTACGAGACGAAGGTGGTGCGCGCCGGAGAGGAACGGATGGTGGCCGTCTCCACGACGCCGCTCCTGATCGACGGCGAGCTGATCGGCACGGTGGCGACGCTGCGCGACGTCACCGAGCAGAGAGGGGCGCAGGACACCCTCGCCCGGTCGGAGGCGCGTTACCGCAACCTGTTCGAATCGGCGTCCGACGCGATCGCGACGTTCGACGCGAACGGTCGCTTCACGACGTTCAACCACGCCGCTGAGATCATTTCGGGCTACCGTCGCGAGGAGCTGTTGGGCCAGTGGTTCGCGCCCATGCTCCCCGACGACGAGCTTCCCAAGGCCCTGGCCAACTTCCAGAAGGCGCTCACGGGCGAGACCGGCCTGTTCGAGACGAACTTCTACCGCAAAGACGGCGACGTCCGGACCATCCAGGTCACCTACTCGACGCCGCAGCTCGACGAGGAAGTGCTGTGCGTCATCCGCGACGTCACCGACCAGAAGATGCTGCAGGAGCAGCTGATTCAGTCGGAGAAGATGTCGGCGATCGGGCAGCTGGTCTCCGGGGTGGCGCACGAGCTGAACAACCCGCTCGCGGGAATCTCGGCGTTCGCCCAGCTCCTGCTCTCGGAGAAGCGCTTCCCGCCCGACCAGCGCACCGCCGCCGAGATGATTTACGCCGAGGCGCGGCGCGCGTCGCGCATCGTGCAGAACCTCCTGACCTTCGCGCGCCAGCACAAGCCGGAGCGCACACCCACCTCGGTCAACCAGGTGCTCGACGACACCCTGGAGCTACGCGGCTACGAGCTCCGCGTGCGGGGCATCGACGTGCAGCGGGACTACGACGACCAGGTGGCCGAGACGATGGCGGACGCGCACCAGCTGCAGCAGGTGTTCCTGAACCTCGTCACGAACGCCGAGCAGGCGATGGAGCGCGCCGAGCGGGACCAGCAGCGCCTCACGGTGCGCACGCGCCGCTCGGGCGACGTGATCCGCATCGACATCGAGGACACCGGCCCCGGCATCCCGCCCAACCTGCTCGAGCGCATCTTCAACCCGTTCTTCACGACGAAGCCCACGGGGTCGGGCACCGGTCTGGGCCTCTCCATCTCGCTCGGCATCGTGCGGGAGCACGAGGGGCGCATCTGGGCGGAGAATGCCCAACAGGGCGGGGCGCGGTTCGTCATCGAGCTCCCGATCGTGGCGTCCCGCACGACAGGCGAGTTCCCGAGCACCCCCGCGGTGCAGGCCGTCACCGACCGCCTGCACGTCCTGGTCGTGGACGACGAGGCCTCGGTCCGGGTTGCCCTCCAACGCTATCTCTCGAGCCGGGGCCACGAGGTGGAGACGACCGCGAGCGGGAAGGAAGCCCTCGCCCGGATGCGCGAGGACGCATTCGACGCCGTCATCGTCGACATGCGGATGCCGGACCTGTCCGGCGAGCAGCTGTTCGGAGAGCTCAAGGCCCGCGACCCGTCCTACGCCGACCGCGTGATCTTCACCACCGGGCAGCTGGTGGACGACAGCGTGCGCGGCTTCCTCGCCTCCACCGGGCGCCCCTGCGTGCCCAAGCCGTTCGAGTTCACGTCCTTCGACCAGGTCCTGCCGGCGCGGCGCGCGTCCTGATCAGACGCGCTGCAGATGCAGCCGGTGCCGCAGCCGGAGCAGGCGGCCCCTCATCTCGCTCTGCTCCTCAGGCTCGTGGTGGCGCTCCTGGTGGAGGCGGAACGAGCGCTCCTCCCGCGACGGCACCTTCCAGGCGACGGTCAGACGCTTCTGCTTGCGCATGATCTCGATCGATACCGTCTCGCCCTTGTCATAGGACCGAAGAATCCGCATAGCGTGTTCCGGACTCGCCGGTGTCCGCCCGCCGATGGACCTGATCACGTCGCCGCTCTTCAAGGGGAGGCTCGAGTCCGCCGGCGCCTTGACGACGAGAACCCCCTCCTTGGTGCCGAAATACTCGCCCAGATCCGGGTTGAGGCTCACGAGCCTCAGATCGCCCCACGGTGACTCGAAGAACTCGAAGTTCATCTCCGGGCTCGGGGGCATCATCATGTGCCCGGGCTCCGGCATCTCCATCATGAAGCGGGAGGAGCCGAGATTCTCCGCGACCAGCGTCGCCGTCTTCGACTCGCTTCCCCGCCGGAACTCGATCCGCACCGTATCTCCCGGCTCCAGCCCACGGGCGAGCCCGATGAGCTTCCGACCGGGTCCCGATTCCTCGTCGTCGCCGGCCGGCACCCCGGCGAGGGACGCGCCGTTCAGCTTGGTGATGACGTCACCGACCTTGAGGCCCGCCTTGTCGGCCGGGCCCCCCGGGCTCACCCCCTCGATTTTGGCCCCGATCTTGTCGGTCTCGGCACTGGCGTCGGTTCGCACGATCACGCCGATGCGACCGCGGTTCTCGTCGAACGAGAATGCCAGGGCGCGAGGTGCTCGTGGGGCGCGGGGGGCGCGGGGGGCGCGCGGCGGTTCGGGCGGTTGCTGCGCCAGGAGGACCACCGGCCACACGGCAAAGAGCGCCGCCACGAGGAGCATCCATTTCCGTTGCATCTTTGATATCCCTCCGGGGTCTAGAGCCCCACGTACGTAGCGCGAGTCACACGAACGCTCACGAGCTGCTCCATGAGGTCGACCCGCTGCTGCCACAGTTTGACGAGCTCGGTGGGACCGGCTTCCGGATCCGGGGCACCCACTCGTGCCAGCTCGCCGTCAATGACGGCAATGCGGTCTTCCAGGGCGGCGGCGAGGGCGGCCTCGCGGCCGCTCGTCACTCGCCCGTCGAGATGGTAGCGCCGCAGCTGCTGCTCGAGCGTCGCCGACTCCTCCTTGGCGCGCGCCAGCTCGGCGCCGACGACCTGCCCAGTCCAGAACGGCCGGAACACGACCAGCCCCGCCACGGCCGCAGCGGCGGCGAGGCTCCACACACCCCAGCGATCGCGACGCCGGCGCCCCTGGTCCCGCAGGCTGTCTCGCACGACAGGCCAGCGGTCCCGCGCCGGCCGCCGCGCCGGCAGGGCCTTGAGCTGGGCCACCCGCTGGTACAGCGCGTCGAGCTCCGCCCGGCACGCCGGGCACGCGTCCGCGTGCTGGCGCGCCCAGACGGACGCCTCGCCCGCCCGTAGGGCCAACAAGTCGTCCATCGTGCAGTGCATCATGGTCCGGCTCCTTCCTCATCGAGCATCCGCCGCAGTCGGATGTGCGCACGTGCCAGCTGCGACTTCGAAAAACTCACCGACTTGTTCATGAGTCCCGCGATCTCCTCGTGGGTGTAGCCCTCGACGTCGTGCAGCCACACCACGGCGCGCGACGTCTCGCTCAAGTGCTCGAACGCCCGCTCGAGATCGATGCGGGCCGACAATCCACCCCCCGCCCCCGCCGCCACGGACTCTTCGTGGAGCTCGTCCGTGTCACGCACTTGATTGCGCCGGATCCGCATCAGCGCCTTCGACGCCGCGATCTGCCGGATCCAGCCCCACAGGTGTCCCTCGCCGCGGTACTGCTTGATGCTCCGCACCACCTCGAGGAACGTCTCCTGCAGCACGTCTTCGGCGTCCTCGGGGCGCCGCAACATGCGGAGCGCCAAGTTGTAGACGGGCGTCTCGAACGCCCGGTAGAGCGCTTCCAGCGCTTCCAGGTCACCTGACCTTGCCCGGGCAACGAGGATGTCGGGGACGGCGAGTGCGATGGTCATCTCCTGAACAACATAGATGCGTCACGTACGTCAGACGTCGCGCAAAGACGCACGAGCTGTCTAACCGATTGCTATTCGCTGAGTTGCAGCTATTTTGCATCATGACGTCGCCCCTCGACCGAGCCACCGTTCACACCTGGCTCCACCACTGGCAGGACGAATACGACGCCGCCTACCTGTATCTGGTGCTCGCCGGCCAGGAGCCGGACCAGAAGCGGAAGGATGTCTACATCAAGCTGGCCGGCGTCGAGGAGCGCCACGTCCAGCTGTGGGAGAAGCTGCTCGCCGAGCACGGTCACCCCCAGAACCGGCCGCGGCCCTCCTTCAACGCGCGGCTGCGGGCCTGGTTCGGGCGGCGCTTCGGGCCCAGCTACCTGCTGCCTCTGCTGTTGCGGGAGGAGGGGCAGGAGGTCAAGGGGTACATGGACCTCCACAACCATGCCACGCTCGACGACGCGCGGGAGGTCTCCCTGCGGCTCGCCAAGGAATCGGCGGCGCACGCCGAAACGCTGGCGGAGCTCGCGGGCCGGCCCGCCGAGCCATGGCACAAGACCGGGTCGGGGGGCTTCCTGCGCAATGTCGTCTACGGGTTCAACGACGGCCTCACGGCGAATTTCGGCCTGGTCGCGGGGGTGATCGGCGCCGACATCGCGCCGCACATCGTGCTGCTCTCGGGCCTGGCGGGGACGATCGCCGACGCGCTGTCGATGGGGGCGTCGGGCTACCTGGCGGCGAAGAGCGAGCAGGAGGTGTACGACCACGAGATCGCCATGGAAAAGGAAGAGATCCGGATCATGCCCGAGGTGGAGGAGGAAGAGCTCGCGCTCGTGTATCAGACCAAGGGCATCGAGGCCGGGATCGCCCGCAAGATGGCGGCCGAGGTGATGCGCGACTCCCAGCGCGCCCTGGACGAGCAGGTGCGGGAAGAGCTGAAGATCGGCGAGGCGCACGCCACGCCGTTCAAGGAAGGCTGGGTGACCGGTGCCGCGACGGCGGTCGGCGCGTTCATTCCGGTAGCGCCATTCCTGGTGCTCTCCGGGCAGACGGCCGTCTGGACGGCGTTCTCAGTTGCGATGCTGTCGCACTTCGCCGTGGGCGCGGCGCGCAGTTTTTTCACCGGCCGGGGGGTGATCCGGAGCGGCCTCGACATGTTCGCGGTGGGACTGGGGGTCGCGGCCATCGGCTATCTCGTCGGTGATCTGATCGCGAAAGTCCTGTAACGAGGCCGATCACACCACGAAGTTCAGCAGCCGATCCTGCACGTAGATCGTCTTTTTCACCGGCTGCCCGTCCACAAACTTCCGTACCGATTCGTCGCGCAGCGCGACCGCTACCACCTGTGCCTCGCTCGCCCCGCGGGCCACCGTCACCCGTCCCCGCACCTTGCCGTTCACCTGCACCGCGATCTCGACGTCGCCGGCGGCGGCGAGCTTCGCATCGTAGCTCGGCCAGCTCGCGTGAAAGATCGAGTCCTCGTGTCGCAGCAGAGCCCAGAGCTCCTCGGCGAGATGCGGAGCATAGGGAGCCAGCATGATGAGGAGCGGTTCGACGGCCGCCCTGCTGCTCGCTCCCTGCTCCCGCAGGAGGTTCACGTACTCCATCATGGCCGAGATCGCCGTGTTGTAATCGAGGCGCTCGGTGTCGGCGGTCACCTTCTGGATCGTCTCATGCAGCTTCCGCTCGACCGCCGGGGAAAGTCCTGACCCCGGGCGCGAGCCCGGGGTTCCCGGGGTCAGGCCGGCGGCCTCGTGCACGGTGGCCCACACCTTCTCGAGGAAGCGTCGAATCCCGACGATGGTGGTATCCCGAAAGTCCCCGCCTTCCTGGAACGGACCGAGAAACATCAAGTACATGCGGAACGTGTCCGCGCCCCACTTCTGGATGTAGGCATCCGGGATCACCACGTTGCCGCGCGACTTGGACATCTTCGCGCCGTCCTTGATGATGAGCCCGTGCGCTCGAAGCTTGGGGAACGGCTCTTCGAAGGCGACGTGCCCGAGCTCCTGGAGCACCATGGTAACGAACCGCGAGTACAGCAGATGCAGCACCGCGTGCTCGTTCCCGCCGATGTAGCTCGTGACGGGGAGCCACGTCGCGGTGCGCTTGGGGTCCCACGGTCGGTCGTCGAACTCGGTGGAGGGATACCGCAGGTAGTACCAGGCCGAGTCGAGGAAGGTGTCCGACACATCGGTCTCGCGCCGCCCCTGCGCACCGCACTGCGGGCATTTCACGAAGTACCACTCCTTGTGGCGCGCCAGCGGGCTCACGCCGCTCGCATCCGGCCGAAAGTCCTCGATGAACGGTAGCTCGACCGGCAGATCCTGTTCCGGCACGCCCACGGGACCGCAGCGGTCGCAGTGGATGATCGGGATCGGCGGCCCCCAGTAGCGTTGGCGCGAGATGCACCAGTCGTGGAGGCGGTACTGCACCTGCGGCGCGCCGAGGCCCTTCGCCCGGAGCCAGTCGACGATGCGGCGCTGGGCGTCGCGGCACGAGATGCCGTCGAACTCTCCCGAGTTCACGAGGACCCCGTCCTCGGTCACGCTGGGGAGCGGCTCGGCGGCGCGCACCACTTCCCGGATCGGGAGTGAGAACTGCGTGGCGAACTCGAAGTCCCGCCGGTCGTGGGCGGGCACGGCCATGATCGCTCCGGTGCCGTACTCCATGAGCACGTAGTCCGCGATCCAGATTGGGATCGCCTCGCCCGTGGCGGGATTGCGGGCGTACGAGCCGAGGAACACGCCGGTCTTGGTCTTGTCGCCGACCCGGCGGGACACGAGATCTTTCCCCTGCACGTCGCGGCGGTAGGCGTTCACCTGGCGTCGCTGCTCGTCAGCGGTGAGCTGGTCCACCAGCGGGTGCTCGGGCGCAAGCACGAGATACGTCGCGCCGAACACCGTGTCGGGACGGGTCGTGAACACGGGGATCTTGGCGCCGGCCGGGGTTTCGAAGATCAGCTCCGCTCCCTCGCTCCGGCCGATCCAATTGCGCTGCAGCGTGCGCGTCGAGTCGGACCAATCGAGTCGGTCGAGATTCTTGAGCAGCCGCTCCGCGTACCGGGTGATGTTGAAGAACCACTGCTCGAGAAAACGCTGCTCGACCTTCGTGTCGGGATGGCGCTCGCAGTAGCCGTGGATCACCTGCTCGTTCGCCACCACGCTCATGTCCTTTGGGCACCAGTTGACCGCGGCCTTCTTACGGAATGCGAGGCCCGCGTTGAACAGCTGCAAGAAGATCCACTGCGTCCACCGGTAGTAGCGGGGGTCGGTGGTCGAGAGCTCCTGCCGCCAGTCGAACATCCCGCCGAAGCGTTTCAGCTGGCGGCGGAACGTCTCGATGTTCTGGGGGATGAGCTTCGCGGGGTGCGTGCCGACGGAGAGGGCGTAGTTCTCCGAGTGGATGCCGAACGCGTCGAACCCGATCGGCTCGAACACGTCGTACCCGTGGAGCCGCTTGAAGCGGCCGTAGATGTCGGCGCCCGTGAAAGCAAACATGTTCCCGACGTGCAACCCTTCGGCCGAGGGGTAGGGGAACATCATGAGGTTGTAGAACGGGCGGGCCGGCCGGTCGAGGTCCGGCTCGTTGGATCGCTCGCGCGCCCAACGCTCCTGCCACCGTGCCTCCACCACGGCCGGATCGTAGCTCGGCACCTGAGTCATAAGTCCATGAAAATAAACAGGCTTGCCCCGCCGGGTAACCCTGCGTAGCTTCGCTCCCGACCCCCGACATGTCCAGCCGCACGCCGCAGGCCCGGCAGAGCTTCCTCCTCACGGGGGCGTTCGTCGCCCTCGTCCTCGTGACGGGGTTCGCCCTGGTCTCGAGCAACAGCACCACGCGTGTCGTCGAGCGGCAGGCGAACGACCGCGGCCAGGACGTGGCCGCACACGTCGCGTCCCTGGTCGGCCTGTACCTGCGGGAGCGCCACCAAGAAGCGGAGGCGCTCGCACGCTCGCCCGCAGTCGTGCGGGCGACCCTCGACGCGTCGCAGCAGGCGGTGCGCCAGCACCTGCCGCAGCTCGATATCCCCACCCTCGAGCGGATGTTCAATCAGCGCCGGGAGTTGGGCGGGGATCCCGAGCTCGCGAGCTATCTCCGCGACTACACCCAGCGCTCCGACTTCGTGGAGCTGTTCTTCACGGAGAGCCACGGGTACAACGTGCTCACCTCGGGTCGGACGACCGATTTCGTGCAGGCGGACGAGGAGTGGTGGCGGCGGACGATGGCGGAGGGCGCCTACGAGGGCACGCCGCGCTACGACTCGTCGGCGGCCATCGTCTCGCTCGAGTACGACGTCGCGATCCGCGCGCCCCGCACCACCCGCCGCGCGGGGGTGCTCCAGGTGGTGTTCGCCCTCGACCGCCTGGCCAGTCTGCTCGCGGCCGCCGATCTGGGTGGCGCCGCGCAGCTGCAGGTGGTGGATGCGCAGGGTGACCTGATCGTGGGGCCCCATCCGGGTGGGCTGCTCCGCCCCATCCCCGAGGCGGGGGCCGTGCCGCGACTCGCCCGCCCGACCACCGCACTGGTGGGCGAGGATCTCGTGATCACGGTCCCGACCAACAACGCCAAGTGGTGGGTCGTGTTCCGCGAGCCCAAAGCCGTGGCCTATGCGGCCGCCCGTACCACGGCCACGAATATCGTGCTCTGGACCGTGGTGCTGTTTGGGGCGACGCTCGCGCTCCTGTGGGTGTTCTGGCGACGCCTCAACAAGCGGGTGACGGAGCCCGTGCGGGCCGCGGGGGCGATCGCGAGCCGGGTCGCGGGCGGCGACCTGTCGGTCACCGTGGTGACGGAGCGCACCGAAACGGCGGAAGTGGGGGACCTGCTCTCGTCGGTGCACACCATGGTGGTCGCGCTGCGCCGCCTGGTGGGAGCGATCCGCACGGCAGCGGACGAGGCGGCGGCGATGGCCACCGAGATCTCGGCCTCGACGCAAGAGATGAGTGCGTCGACCCAAGAGATGTCGGCGACGTGCCAGGACCTGACCAGGCGGGCCGCCGAGCAGGCGCAGCTGGTGCGCGCCGCGGCGGACGACGCGGCGAAGATCCTCCAGATCGCGACGATCCTGGCCGCGGGATCCGAAGACTCGGTGCGGCGCAACACCGCGGTGACGGACGTCGCTCGGCGGAACAAGGAAGTGCTGGACCAGAGTACGGCGCACCTCGCGAAGCTCGCCGAAGAGGTGGACCGCGGCGCCGCCGAAGCCGAGGCCCTGGCGCGGGCGTCGGCCGACATCCAGAAGTTCGTCACCCAGACCAAGGCCGTGGCCACGCAGACGAACATGCTCGCCCTGAATGCGGCGATCGAGGCGGCGCGCGCCGGGCCGCAGGGCCGCGGCTTTGCCGTCGTGGCAGACGAGGTGCGGAAGCTGGCGTCGGTCGCCGCGGCGGCCGCGACCGACACCGCCGACACCGTGCGCGGCGTGCTCACCCGGGTGCAGGCGACCCGCGAACGACTGGCGCACGTTGCCCAGGGAGCGAGCCTCGCGCGGGAGGCGGCGCAAACGGCGGCTCAAGGTCTCGGGACCGTGGCCGCGGAGGCTCAGGCCAACGACGTCTGGAGCCGGGAGATCGCGAAGATGGCGGGCGAGATGCGGGCGCTGGTGGAGGAAATCAGCGCGCGGCTCGGATCGGTGGCGCAGGGCACCGAGACGCTGCTCGCGTCGGCCCAGGAGATCGCCGCGTCGAGCGAGGAGCAGAGCGCGTCCACCGAGGAGATCGCGTCGTCGGCGAACCAGCTCGCCGAGGCGGCCGACAAGCTCACCGGCGCCGTGAAGTCGTTCCGCCTGCTGGCCGACGATGAGCCGCCGCCCCAGCAGCAGGCGGCGGACTAGTCCCCGAAATTCGCCAGCCGGACGAGCTGGATATCCGGCACCCGCGCCAGCTCATCCAGCACGCCGTTGGTGAGTGGCTGATCCACCGTGATCGCGGCGAGCGCATCGTGGCCGGGGAAGGCGACGCGGGCCTGGTGATAGCTCCCGATGTTGATCCCCGCCCCGCCCAGCAGGGTTCCCACCCGCCCGATCACGCCGGGCACGTCGCGGTTCCGGATGATCAGCATCCATCCCTCCGGCGCGACGTCGACGTGATAGTCGTCGATGCGAATCACGCGCCCCTGCCCGTTGCCCAGGGCGGCGCCCGCCACGCGGGCCCGGCCGCGGGTCGCTTCGAGCGTGACCCCAACGGTGGTTTCGAAGCCCGGCTCCGGCGTCCCGGTCCGGCGCGCGTGCCGCATGCCGCGCTCCTCGGCGATGAGCAGCGCGTTGACCAGACTCACGGGCTCCACGTTCATGGCCGACAGCAGTCCCTCCACCGCGGCCATCAGCACCGGCCGCGCCGCTGCCTCGTCCTTGCCACCGTAATCCACCTCGACCGCCGTGACCGGCCCGTCCACCAGCGCCACCGCCAGGCGGCCCAGCCGGCGCGCCAGGTCGAGCAGGGGCGCGAGCCGTCGCAGCAGGTCGCCCGAGATGCCGGGCACATTGATCGCGAAGGAGAGGTCGCCGCCCAGCAACGCGTCGCGCACCGCGCCGCAGATCTCGACGCTCACCCGCTCCTGCGCCTCCGCCGTGGACGCCGCGAGGTGCGGGGTGAGGATGACCCGCTCGAGCGTCCGGAGCGGAGCGTCGGCGGGGAGCGGCTCGACCGCGAACACGTCGATCGCGGCTCCGCCGATCCGCTTGGCGCGGATCGCGTCGGCCAACGCCACCTCGTCTACGAGCTCGCCACGCGCGGTGTTCACGAGCACCGCGGTCGGCTTCATGAGCGTGAGCCGTTCGGCATTGATCAGGTGATGGGTCTGTTCCGTGTGTGCGACGTGCAGGGTGACCACGTCCGCCTGGCGCAGCAGCTGGTCGAGCGGGAGCAGCTTGAGCTGCAGCTCTGCGGCGCGGTCTGGGGAGAGGTACGGATCGTGCCCCACGACCTGCATCCCGAACGCGCGGGCGAGCTGGGCCACGTGACCGCCGATCCGGCCCAACCCCACGATTCCCATGGTCTTGCCACGCAGCTCCGTCCCCTCGAACCGCTTACGGTCCCATTCGCCGCGGCGCATCGCCTCCGCGGCCCACGGGATGTGGCGGGCCCACGCGAGCAGCAGCCCCATGGCATGCTCGGCGGCACTGACCGTGTTGGCGCCGGGGGCGTTCATCACCGCGATGCCACGCCGGGTGGCGGCATGCACGTCGATGTTGTCCACGCCGGTCCCGGCGCGGGCGATCACGCGCAGGTTGGGGCCCCGCGTGAGCAGGTCCGCGGTGACGCGCGTCTCGCTCCGCACGATGAGCGCGTGCGCGCCGCCGAGCGCCCGCTCGAGCTCCTCGCGCGGCTTGCCGGCGCAATTCACCACCTCGATCTCCGGCGTCGCCGCCATCAGCTTGAGCCCAGCCTCCGCCACCTTGTCGGCCACCGCCACACGGTAGCTCACGCGACCAGCCCGGCGAGCAGAGCGAGCAGCTCGTCGACCGCCGCCACGCTGTGGTCGCCCATGTGCCCGATCCGGATCGTGGACTCCTTGAGCGATCCGTAGCCCGAGCCGATGGTCCACCCGGCTTGCTTCAGCGCGCCGACGATCTGCTTGGCGCCCTTTCCCTCCGGCAGCTTCAGGCACGACACGGTCCAGCTGCGGCGCCCTTCGCGGGGCAGGTAGGCGATACCGCGCTGCTCGCTCCACTCCTCCACGCGACGGCGCATGGCGTCGTGGCGATGCCAGCGCGCCTCAACGCCGCCGTCGCGCTCGATCCGGGCGAGCTGGGCGTCGAGGGCAAAGAACAGAGACATGGCCGGGGTGTTGGTTGGCTGGTGCTTGGTGGTGGCTTCCAGGAAACTCACCAGATCGAAATACAGGCCCCGCGCGGGAAGCGTTTTCGCGCGCTCGCGCATCCGCTCGGACGCGACGCCCAGCGCCAGTCCGGGCGGCAGTGCCAGCGCTTTCTGCGAGCCGGTGAGGACAAAGTCGAGGTTCCAGCCGTCGGTCTCGACGGGAGACCCCGCCAGGGAGGTCACGGCGTCGACGAGCAGCAGCACGTCGTCGAACTCGCGCACCACGGCCGCGAGCGCCTCGACGTCCTGCAGCACCCCCGTCGACGTCTCCGAGTGCACCAGGGTCACCGCATCGACCGGCGTGCGCCGCAGTGTGTCGCGCAGCATGTCGGGCTCGACGGCGCAGCCAAGCGGCACGTCGAGTCGGATGCACTCCTTGCCACAGGCGCGGACCAGGTTCGCGAAGCGCTCGCTGAACGAGCCGTTCACGAGCGACAACGCACGCTGTCGCACGCCGTTCCGCACCGCCATCTCCATGAAGCCGGTCGCCGAGGCGGTGCCGACCATCACCGGGCGCGACGTCCGGAACAGCCGGGCGAGGGGCGCCTCGAGCCTCGCGAGCAGCTGCTCCATCGCGCCGGAGCGGTGGCCGATCATCGGCTGCTGCATGGACGCGAGCACATCGGGGTGGACGTCGGTGGGCCCGGGCAGAAAAAACCGCCCGAACGCGGGCGGTGAAGGAGCGGCGGGCGTGGTCATGCGGTGGCGCGAGCGAGCGCTTCGACGAGCCCCTCCTCCACAACTTCCTTCGTCCTCACGAGGCGGACCCCTTCGTCGCCCCAATCCTTGAGCAGTTGTTCCGACACGTCCTTGTCGATGCCCTTCACGGCGTCCGTGACGACGAACAGCCGCGTGTGGGGGCGTCGCTCCAGCAGACCTTCGATCGCCGCCTTGTCGCAGACGTCAGTCGCCACCCCGTACAGCACGATGTCGTCCGGCGCGAGCACGTCCAGCACGGTCGGCAGGTTCTCGTTGGAAAACACGTCGAAGCGGTGCTTGTGGAGCAGGACGTCCCCCTGGTGCGCCCGCAGCCGGTCGGCCAGCGCCTTCGCATCGGTTCGTGCCGGCTCGATGACGAGCGGATCCCGGAGCGCGGTTTCGGGAATCTTCCGCTGGCCGGGAGTGCCACGCATGCAGTGTGCCGGAAACGTGCTCTGCCAGTCGGGCTTCTCGGAGATCTCAGGATGGCTCATCACGTGATCGTCGGCGCTGGCCACGATGCGGATGGCGTGGCGGTGCGCGTAGTCGGTCAGGCGCTGCAAATTGCCGATGATCCGCTCCGCCTCCGGGACGTACAGCGTGCCGTCGGGGTGCATGAAGTCGTACTGGGTATCGACATCCCAGAAGATGACGCGGGCCATGGCGGGGAATCTCTCCGAGGACACGGGAGGGTGTCAACAGCGCGTCTGGTCTTGGCGCGTCCTAGAGTCTGAGCGTTACGGCAATTTCGTCACAACAGTTGTTGCGCGGGCACTTCACGCAATCCGCCCACACCTTGAGCGGGAAGTGCTCCCGCTCGGCGGGCCCGAAGCCGACCTTCAAGAAGAACGCCGGCTTGCGCGTGAGGGCGAGAACTTCGCTGAGGCCATGGGCGCGGGCTTCGCCGATGAGCCGCTCGAGGAGCGAGCGACCCAGCCCCGCGCCCTGCCAGTCCGGGTGCACGGCCAGCCCGGCCACTTCGCCGAGCTCCCGCGAATACAGCTTGAGCGACCCGCAGCCGACGATCGCTCCTGTGGCCGCTGCGGCAACGACGTACTCCTTGATGTGCCGGCACAGGTCGTAGTTGCTGCGCGGCAGCAGGTCCCCGGTTTGGACGTAGGGAGCCATGAGGTCCTCGAGCTCCGGGACATCTGCGAGCCGGGCCGGCCGTATGGCTGCCGCACCCGGGAGCAGGGAGAGGGGAGAGGTTCGCTCCGCGTCCCGGACCGTCCCTCTTCCTTCTCCCCTCTCCCCAGGGTGGATGGGCAGAGCCGTCACGCCAGAACCTCTTCCAGGATCCCCACGCCCCGCTCCAGCTCCTCCACGGTGATCACGAGCGGGGGAATCAGCCGGATCACCTCGGGCCCGGCGGTGAGCACGAGCAGGCCCCGCTCCCGGGCGGCCGCGACGACCGGAGCCGCCGGCTCGGCGAGCTCGAGCCCCCAGAGCAGACCGCGCCCCCGCACCTCCCGCACGCGCGGGCGCTGCGCGGCGAGACGCGCGAGCCGCTCGCCCAGCCACGCGCCCTTGCGCCGAACGTCGGTGAGGAAGGCGGGATCGGCGATCGTGCGCACCAGTGCCAGCGCGACGCTGGCCACGAACGGCCCGCCGCCGAACGTCGTGGCGTGATCGCCCGGCTTGAGCGCCGCCGCCACCGTGCTCGTGAGCAGGACCGCCCCCATCGGCAGGCCGCCGGCGAGCGGCTTGGCGAGCGTCACGAGGTCGGGCACCACACCGGTCTGCTCATAGGCGAACAGCGTCCCCGTGCGACCGAGGCCGCATTGCACCTCGTCGAAGATGACCGCCACGCCGCGAGAGTCGCACAGCTCCCGCACGAATCCCAGCCACTCGGGGTCCACGGGCCGGACCCCCCCCTCCCCCTGCACCGGCTCCACGATCACCGCCGCCGTGCGTGACGCCGACACGGCGTGGTCCACCGCCGCCCAGTCCTCACGCGGCACGATGCGGATACCCGGCACGAGGGGCTCGAACGGCTTGCGATAGTCGGGGCGGTCGGTGGCAGCGAGCGTCGCGAACAGGCGACCGTGGAACGAGCCCGAGAACGCGATCACCTCGCTCTTGCCCGACCACTTGCGGGCGAACTTGAAGGCCGCCTCGTTCGCCTCAGCGCCCGAATTGCAGAAGAAAACCCGGTCGGCGAACGAGCGCGCGATCAACTCTTCCGCGAGCCGCTCCCCGGGCTCGGTGCGGTACAGGTTGGAGACGTGGATCAGTCCTGGGCTGAGGGCCTGCTGGATGGCCCCGCGGAGCACGGGATGATTGTAGCCGAGCGCGTTGACGCCGATGCCGGCGACGAAGTCGAGGTAGCGCGTCCCGTCTTCGGCCAGGAGCTCGACGCCCTCGCCGGCGACGAGCCGGGGACCGGCGCGGGCATACACGTCGAGCAGGGCGGAGACCGCGGAGGGAGCGGCAGTCACGCGGGCTGAACGGTGGGCGCGAGGATGCGCGTGCCGGCGCCGGGGTCCTCCAGCATGCGGCGGTCGCCGACGCGCACGGCCCGCGCGCCGGCGCGGAGCGCCGCCGTGGCGGCGCGCAGCTTCGCCGCCATGCCGTCGGCCGCCGCGCCGAGCTCGATGAGGGTCTCGACGTCGCCGGCGTCGAGCGCGGGCTGCACCGCGCCATCCACCACCACGCCCGGCACGTCCGACACCAGCAACAGCTCGAGCGCCCGAAGCGCGCCCGCGATCGCTCCCGCCGCGTCATCCGCGTTCACATTAAGCGGCGAGCCGGCGTCACCCGCGGCGCCTGCCGTGCGCGCCAGGGGCGCCACGGGCGCAATCACGGGCGTCAGCCCGGCGAGCAGGAAGCTCTCGAGCAACGCCACGCGCACGTCGGCGATCTCGCCCACGTGCCCGAGGCTCGCCGCCCCCGGCCGGGCCGTGAGCAGTCCACCGTCCACGCCCGACAGGCCGACCGCGTCGAGCCCCGCCGCGCGCAGTGCCGTGACCACCTGGCGGTTCACCGGGCCGGCCAACACCATTTCGACGACGTCGGCCACTCCCGGCGTCGTGACTCGCAGGCCGTCCCGTTTCTCAACGGGCAGTCCGAGGCGCCGCGACAGCGCGCTCACCGCGTGCCCGCCGCCGTGGACCACCACCACGGGATCGAACCGCACGAGGGCCCGGGCGCAGGCCGCGAGCCACGCGGGACGCTCGAGCTCGTGGCCGCCCAGTTTGACGACCCGGGTGCTCAGCATACCAGCCCCGCCGTCTCGGGGAAGCCGAGCATCACGTTCATGTTCTGAATCGCCTGCCCCGCCGCGCCCTTCACGAGATTGTCGATCGCTGCGATCACCGTGAGCCGCGGCCGGCGCACGTTCGCCACGGGCGTGACGCCGATCGCCACGCGATTGCGGTAGACCACGTCCTTGAGCGACGGCAGGGTGTCGTGCAAGATGACCACGCATGGCTCGCCGGCGTACACGCTCTCGTAGATCTCCTGCGCCGTCGCCCGATCGACCGCCTGCGTGAGGGGCACGTGGATCGTCTCGAGAATGCCCCGTTTCACGGGCAGGAGATGGGGCGTGAAGACGATGTCGCCCGTGAACTCGCTCTCGCGGGCCAGGGTCGCCCGCAGCTCCGGCAGATGGCGGTGCTCGTTGCCCGCCGCGTACACGCGGAAGTCCTCCGCCACCTCGCCGAACAGGAGCTCCCTTCTGGGCGTGCGACCCGCGCCGGTCACGCCGGAGGCGGCGTCGATCACCACCTCGCGCGACTGGTCGATCAGACCGCGCCGCGCGAGCGGCAGGAGCGCGAGCAGCGCGGCCGTCGGATAGCAGCCGGGGTTCGCCACGAGCTCGGCGGTGGCGACGCGCGGGCGGGTCACCTCGGTCAGCCCGTAGACGGCCTCGGACGAGAGCCGGAAGTCGGCCGAGAGATCCACCGCGCGCTTGCCGGCCGCCCGGGCCTCGTGCACGTAGCGCCCGGACACACCGTGCGGCAGCGCCGACAGCACGACCTCGGCCAGGGCGAGGCGGGCATCCGCGATGCGCACCAGCTCGACGCCGTCGTGCCGCTCGCCCGCCGCCGACTCGGCCGTGGCGAACGCGACCGAGGCCCCCGGATGACGGGTGAGCAGCCGCAGCAGCTCTTGCCCGACATAGCCGGAGGCCCCCAGCACGCCCACCGGAACGCGTGAATTAATATTCATCGCAACGGAAGAATATTCACTCCCGCGGTCCAGTGCAAGAGTCGCCCGCCGCTGGCGGGCCCGCCCCCGCGGGCGTAGGCTTCCCGCCCCCCACCCCTTCGGAGAGCACGTCATGGTCCGCCCGCTCGCGGTCGCGCTCCTCACGCTCGCGCCCAGCCTCGGCGCGCAGGCTCCCGCGCCGCCAGCGTCCGCCCGACCGTTCACCCTGGACGACGTGCTGCGCGTCCGGGACGTACGCGAGCCCGAGATCTCGCCGGACGGCGGCTGGGTGGCGTACACGGTCTCGAGCGCCGATACCGGAGAGGATCGGAGCCGCAGCGCGGTGTGGATGACGAGCTGGGACGGCGCACGCACCGTCCGCCTGACCACGTCGCCGCAGGGCGAAACGACACCGCGCTGGAGCCCGGACGGGCGCTGGCTCGCGTTCCTCTCGAGCCGCGAGGACGAGCACACCCAGCTCTGGCTGCTGGATCGCCTGGGCGGTGAAGGCCGCAAGATCACCACACTCCAAAGCGACGTGGACGACTACGTGTGGGCGCCCGACGGCAAGCGCGTGGCCCTGGTGGCCGAGGACCCGGACACCGCCAAGCCCAAGACCCCCGTACCCATCGTGATCGACCGGTTCCAATTCAAGCAGGACGAGGCCGGCTACCTCGGCAAGCAGCGCCGCCATCTCTACCTGCTGGACGTGGCGTCGGGGAAGACCACGCGCCTCACGGCGGACGATTACGATGAGCTCCTGCCCGCCTGGTCGCCCGACGGCAAGTCGCTGGCGTTCGTGAGCAAGCGACGCCCCGACGCCGACCGCGACGACAATTGGGACCTGTACGTGATGGCGGCCGCGGCGGGCGCGGCGGGCGCGGCGGGCGCGGCGGGCGCGGCGGCGCGGCAGCTCACGACGTTCGAGGGCCCCGACAACAACCCCGATTACGAGAGCCGCCCGGCGTGGAGCCCGGATGGCCGCGCGATCGCCTACCTGCAGGGCGGCCCGCTGAAGCTCATCTACTACGGGGTGCAGAAGCTGGCCGTCGTGTCCTCCGCGGGCGGGACGCCCCGTATCCTCACCACGGGGCTCGACCGCAACGTCGCGAGCCCCGAGTGGTCCGCCGACGGCTCGTCCATCTCCTTCTTGCTCGAGGACGATCGCGCCGTGCAGCTCGCACGCGTGCCGGCGAACGGCGGGGCGATCGAGCGGCTGGTGTCAGGCCCTCGGGTCGTGAGCGCGGTCGCCACGGGGCCCCACGGCGCGCTCGCCGTGCTCGTCTCGACGCCGCTCGCGCCTGCCGAGGTATTCGCGGTGGAGGGCACGGCGTTGCGGCCGCTGTCGCGCCAGAACGACGACTGGCTCGCGCGCGTCAAGCTGGGCGGCGTGGAGCCCATCAGCTTCAGAAGCCGCGACGGCACTCCCGTCAACGGCTTTCTGGTGAAGCCCGCCGATTTCACGCCGGGAACGCGCTACCCCGCCATTCTGCGCATTCACGGCGGACCCGTGTCGCAGTTCCAATACGAGTTCGACATCCAGCTCCAGACCCTCGCCGGTCACGGCTACCTGATCGTGGTCGCGAACCCCCGCGGCAGCTCGGGTCGAGGTGAGCGCTACTCCACGGCGATCTACGCGGACTGGGGCAACAAAGACGCTCAGGACGTGCTCGCGGCGGTCGACTACGCAGTGGCGCAGGGGGTCGCCGACCCCGCGCGGCTCGGCGTCGGCGGGTGGAGTTACGGCGGGATTCTCACCAACTACGTGATCGCCCAGGACCGGCGCTTCAAGGCGGCGGTGAGCGGCGCGAGCATCTCCAACGTGCTCGCGGGCTACGGCACCGACCAGTACGTGCGCGAGTACGAAGCCGAGCTGGGGGTGCCGTGGAAAACGGCCGACACCTGGGTCAGGTTGTCATTCCCGTTCCTGCACGCCGACCGGATCACGACACCGACCCTGTTCCTGTGCGGCGACAAGGACTTCAACGTACCACTCCTCAACTCGGAGCAAATGTACCAGGCGCTGCGAAGCCTGAGCGTCGAGACGCAACTGGTGATCTATCCCGGCCAGCACCACGGCATCAACAAGCCGAGCTACGTCCGTGACCGACTCGAGCGCTACCTGATGTGGTACGACAAGCACTTGAAGCCGTAACCTTCATTCCACCCGCTCCAGCCGCGGGTTGGGCCGGTAGGACCGCCCCACCTTGGCGACCGGTTTCCCTTCGACCCGGACCACGTCCGCGGTGAAATCGAAGCGCCCCTGAAAGAGACTCGACCCCACGCCGTACATATCCACCGGCACCTGCTCCTCCTCGAACTGCCGGATCTTCTCGACCGTGAATCCGCCGGAGACCACGATCTTCACGTGTTGGAACCCCTCCTGGTCGAGCGCCCGCCGCACGTTCCAGACGAGCTGGGGGTTCACGCCGGTGGGCTTGAACGTCCCCATCTGTGGAATGACGGACTTGTCCACCAGGGTCTCGGAGGTGTCGATCCGCACGCCGTAGAGCCGCTGGCCAAGGGCGCGAGCCACCGTGAGGGCGGTCCCGACGCAGTCGTTCTCGAAGTCGACGAGCGTGATGAGCCGGACGCTCGGATCCGTGAGGTCGGCGAACTTCCGTGACGCCAGCACGGTGTCGCCACCGTAGGCGGCGATGAGACCGTGCGGCACGGTGCCTACGCCCTCGGAACCCCACCACGACGCCTGCGCGTCGGTCGACACGCCGATGGCTCCCGCGATGTGGGCGGCGTAGCCGTCGCCGGTCTGGACCAGCCAGTGGTCGTGGCGGGCTGGGAAGAACATGACCTGCTTGGGCTTCGCCGCCTCGACCACGCGGCGCGTGTTGCTGCCGACCTTGGTGCGACGGGCGAGCACGCCGAGGTACAGCGTCTCGAGGTGGGCGAACGCGTCGTAGGGACCCTCGATCAGGAGCACGGTCTCCCATGGCTCGATCTCGTCGCCGTCGTACAGCGCGCGCACTTCGAGCTCTGGCCAGTCGGTGCTGCACAGCTTGAGAATGGCGATCGCCTCGTCGATCCCGCCGAGGAACGCGTGGGCCTTGCCGAACACCTGCATGGTCACACAAGGGCGGTGCCGATCCTTGAGCAGCAGCTCGCGGGTGCGGACGAAATACTTGTCGGAGTAGTAGCCCTCCCGCATCCGTTCGACGGGGAGGTGGAAGATCGCAGGGTCGAGGCGCAGCTTCCGGGCCATCGTCGGGTAATATCGCGCTCAGCGCGCCGGAGGCCAGGTGAAGGTCGCCATGAGGGTGTCGCCGCCCGTGAGGGCCACGCGGCGG
>DATHGL010000296.1:0-5472 GCA_035317625.1 Gemmatimonadales bacterium
GTATGCGCGGCTGGCGAGCGCGGAAGTCGGAACGCGGAACGCGGAGCAGCAGCGAGACCCTCCGGACGCGAACGACCCTCCCCGGCCGTTCCGCGTTCCCACTTCCGCGTTCCGCGTTGTCGAAGCCATGCTCCGCCACCCCGAGCTCATCGCCGGCGAAGGACGCGCGTGCACGGAGCTGATGCGTGCCCACCCAGGTCGCGTCATCGCGAAAGTCGGCGCCGAGGGTGTGTACTGCGCCCTGCTGCCGCAGGAGGGACTCGGAGTCGCCCTCAAGGTCGCCGACGGCCACGCGCTCGCCTCGGCCCTTGCGATGGCGGCGGTGCTCGAGGCGTTGGGGCTCCGGCCCCGGCCGGCCTCCCTTGCCAGCCGGCCCAACGTGAACACGCGGGGCGACACCGTGGGAGAGATGCGGGTAAATGGCGGATTACAGCAATGAAAGGATGGGGGAGAGGGGAGAGGGGGAGATACAATGAGTGAAATGAGTGAAAGGAAGGCGCCGGTGCTCGACCCCCCGACCGCGGCGCTGGTGCGCGTGGCGGCGGCCGTCGCCGGGGGCAGGGTGCCAGACCTCGAGGTTCGGCTCGCGGCCGCGCGCGCCGCGGGTGTCCCGGGGCCGTGGATCGAGGAGCTGCTGCTGCAGAGCATGCTGGTGGTGGGCTATCCGCTCGCGTTGGTGGCGTTTGGCGTGTGGCGCGGGGTGCGTGGGCCGGCGCCCGTCGAGGGCGCTGGCGCGGAGGAGCTGGCGCACGCGAACTGGAAGTCGTGGGCGGCGCGTGGGGCCGCCGCATGCCGCGTGGTGTACGGGCGCGCGTATCACAAGCTGCTCGTGAACCTGCGCGCGCTGCATCCCGCGCTCGAAGACCTGGTTGTCGTGGACGCGTACGGCAAGGTGATCGGCCGGCCGGGGCTCGATCTCAAGCGGCGCGAGCTGTGCACGGTGGCGGCCACCGCGGTGCTCGGCACCGGCGAGCAACTGCACTCGCACTTGCGGGGCGCGTTGAACACGGGGGCGACGGCCGCCGAGGTCGAGGCCGTGCTGGCGTTGGTGGACGGAGACCTGGATCCCGAGCGACGACGGAGTGCCCATCAGCAGTGGGCGGATGTGCAGAAGAGGAGGCTGTGATTGCGGATTTCGGATTGTGGATTGCGGATTGACATGACCACCCCTGTGACCCGGGAGGTGCTCCAGCGACGGACGCGAACGCTCGCCGTGGACGCGATCCGATTGATCGGCGATTTGCCGCGAACGCTGCCCGCGGACGTCATCGGTCGGCAACTTGTTCGGTCAGCGACGTCGGTGGCTGCGAACTATCGATCTGCCTGCCGCGCCCGGTCACGACGGGACTTCATTGCAAAGATGGGGATAGTCGAGGAAGAAACGGATGAAACGGCATTCTGGTTGGAGCTCCTCGACGAGTGCCGCCTCGTACCCACAACTCGGATAATGCCATTGTCTCGCGAGGCCGGAGAACTACTCGCGATCACGGTTGCATCAATTCGGACGGCCCGCATGGGCAGCGGAGCCAGCAGAGCCAATCCGCAATCCACAATCCGCAATCCGCAATGTTCATAGACCGTGCAGTCGTCCATGTCGTCGGCGGCGCCGGCGGCGCCGGGGCCAGCTCCTTTCGCCGCGAAAAATTCGTCCCCAAGGGTGGGCCCGACGGCGGCGACGGCGGGTTGGGGGGCAGCGTGTACGTGCGCGCCGATGCGAACCTCGCCACGCTGCTCGATTACCGCTACCGTACGGCTTGGAAGGCGGAGCGCGGGCAGCACGGCAAGGGCAAGAACATGACGGGGAAGTCGGGCGCCGACCTCTATCTCCCCGTCCCACCCGGCACCGAGCTGCACGACGGCACGACGGGTGAAGTGTTGGGTGAGCTGCTCAACGCCGGTGACAGCGTGCTGGTGGCGAAAGGCGGGCGGGGCGGGCGCGGCAACGCGCGCTTCGCGACCCCCACGCATCGCAGCCCGCGCGAGTGGGAGCCCGGCGAGTACGGCGAAGAGCGGCAGCTCGAGCTGGTGCTCAAGCTGATCGCCGACGTAGGGCTGCTCGGCGAGCCCAACGCCGGGAAGAGCACGCTGCTCTCCGTGATTTCCGCCGCTCGCCCCAAGATCGCCGACTACCCCTTCACCACGCTCGAGCCGCACCTCGGGGTCGTTGGCCTCTCCGACCACCGTACGTTCGTCGTTGCGGACATCCCCGGGATCATCGAGGGCGCCCACGTCGGGAAGGGATTGGGCCTCAAGTTCCTGCAGCACGTCGAGCGCACGCGTCTCGTGGCGGTGCTCGTCCCGGTGGACAACGCGGACCCGCAGGCGACCTACGAGCTGCTGTTACGCGAGGCGGCGGCCTACTCTCCGGAGCTCGCGGCCAAGCCGCACGTGGTGGTCCTGACCAAGCAGGACGTGCTCCCTCCCGCCTCCCGTCTCCCGGCCATCCGGACGTCGACCGGCGCCCCGGTCATCCCGATCTCGGCCGTGACCGGTGCGGGCGTGCCGGAGCTCCTCGAGACTCTATGGCAGACGTTGCGGGCCGGAGTCGCGACGAGCTAGCGGCCTATGTGGCGCTCGCCCAGGTCCCCGGCATCGGGGCCGGGCGGTTGCGCACGCTCATCGCCGCCTTCGAGAGCGCGGGCGCGGTCTTTCACGCTCCCCATGGCGCCATCGCGGCGCTCCCCGGATTCAGCCGCGCCGCCGCGAGCGCGATTCGCGCGGGGTCCATGCGAGCGGGGCACGACATTCTCGCCGGCCTGGAGCCGCACGGCGCGGCGGTCTTGCTGCCCGACGACCCCGCGTTCCCGCCGCTCCTCGCCGAAATTCCCGACCCGCCTGCGCTGCTGTACGTCCGGGGCGACTTGCGGCTGCTCGCCGGTCCGGCCGCCGGCATCGTCGGGAGCCGGGATCACTCACCCTACGGTGCGGACGCGGCGCGCCTGCTCGCGGCGGGCGTCGCGCGCGCGGGCGTGGTGGTGGTGAGCGGCATGGCGCGCGGCATCGACGCCGTGGCCCACGCGGCCGCCCTCGACGCCGGTGGCGGCACCGTGGGGATCCTCGGGAACGGGTTCGGCGTGATCTACCCGGTGGCCAACCGGGCGCTGTACCAGCGCATGGCGACAGCCGGGTGCCTCGTCACCGAGCTGCCGCCGGGCGAGCGGCCCCATGCGGGCGCGTTTCCCAGACGCAATCGCCTGATCTCCGGACTCGCCGGCGTGACGGTCGTGGTCGAGGCGGCGCCAGGCTCCGGCGCCTTGATCACCGCCGATTGCGCGCTCGACCAGGGCCGCGCCGTCCTCGCCGTTCCCGGTCCCATCACGAGCCCCACATCGCTCGGCTGCAACCGACTCATCCAGCAGGGCGCGAAGCCCGCGCTCGCGGCGGGAGACATTCTCGAGGAACTCGGGCTGCCCGGAGCGGCGGGCTCCCGCGACGGCGGAGTCAGCCCCCCGGCCGCGGCCCGGGGTCAGCCGCTCGACTTGAGTGCGCTGCAGCGCACCCTGTGGGATTCCTTGCGCGCCGAGCCGAAACACGTGGACGCGCTGGTGGCCGCGGCAGGAGCGGAGACCGGCGCGGTGCTGACGGCGCTGACGGAGCTGGAGCTGCGGGGCGTGGTGACGCAGCGACCGGGGATGGTGTTCGGGCTCGCTTGAACGCGGAAGTGCGAACGCGGAACGCGGAACAGAAATCCGACCGCGGCTGTCGCGAGCGACCTTCCACTGCTGTTCCGCGTTCCGCCTTCCAACTTCCGCGTTAAGTTTCCGTCGTGCGCCATCTCTACATCCACGTCCCCTTCTGCCAGCGCCGCTGCTCCTACTGCGACTTCTCCATCGCGGTGCGCAAGCGCATCCCGGCAACGGAATATGTCGATGCCGTGTTGCGGGAGTTCAGGCTCCTTGGAGGGACTGACCCCGGGCGCCAGCCCGGGGGTTCTGGTGGAGAGGCCCTGGAGACCGTCTACTTCGGCGGCGGCACGCCGTCGCTTCTGCCCCCCGACGCGATCTCGGCCCTGCTCACGTCTCTACGCGACGCCTTTCACGTGACGCCTTCCCGTGACGACGTCGAAGTCACGTTGGAAGCCAACCCCGAGGACGTGACGCGCGAATGCGCGACCGCGTGGCGCCGCGCCGGAGTCAACCGCGTCTCCCTCGGCGCGCAATCGTTCGACGATCGCGTCCTCCGGTGGATGCATCGCTCCCATGACGGCGCCCGCATCGGTGATGCGGTGCGGGCGCTCCGGGCCGCTGGGATCGAGAACGTTTCGCTCGACCTGATCTTCGCGTTGCCCGCTGAGCTGCAGCGTGATTGGGAGCGGGACCTGGACCAGGCCCTCGCCCTCCTCCCCTCCCACCTCTCTCTGTACGGCCTCACCGTCGAAGCACGCACGCCCCTCGCCCGCTGGATCTCGCGGGGCGCCACCTCCACGCCCGACGACGAGCGCTACGCAGAAGAGTACTTGCTCGCACACTTACGCCTTGCGGCTTGCGGCTATCGGTTCTACGAGGTCTCGAACGCGTGTCGTGACGGGTTCCGCTCGCGCCATAACTCCGCCTACTGGTCCGGGCGTGCCTACCTGGGCCTCGGTCCCGCGGCGCACTCCTTCGATGGCCGGGCGCGCCGCTGGAACACGCCTGCGTGGGAGGACTACCGCCAGGCGCTCGCGGCGGGCCAGAGCCCCCTCCAGTCCGAGGAGGTGCTGACGGACGAGCAGCGTGAACTGGAGCGCCTGTACCTTGCGCTGCGCACCGATCAAGGGTTGGCGCCTACCCCTCCCGACGGCCCGCTCCCGCCTGCGACCGCCCAATGGATGGAGCGGGGCTGGGCGGAGGTCAGGGAGCGGCGGCTCGTCTGCAGTCCCGAGGGCTGGCTCCGGCTCGACGCCCTGGTGCGCGACTTGACCGCCCGTGCCGGAATGAGCTAAATTGTTAGCCACTAAGAGGTTGGCTGACATGGTCGCATCCCTCAACGAGCGCGAGCGTCAGGTCCTCGAGGCCGTGATCGAGACCTACGTCGAAACCGCCGAGCCGGCGGGGAGTCGGACTATCTCCCGGAAGCTCGGCCTCGCGCTCTCAGCCGCCACGATCCGCAACACGATGAGCGACCTGGAAGGGAAGGGGTACCTGTACCATCCGCACACGTCCGCCGGCCGCGTCCCGACGGATCTGGCGTACCGCGTCTACGTGAACTCCCTGATGCGTCTGTCGCAGGTGTCGGCGTCCGAGTCACACCAGATCCGCGAAGAGCTCGCGGAGCGGAGTGCCGTGGACCAGATCCTCGAGCGTGCGGCGCAGGTGCTGGGCATCCTCACGAAGGAGCTCGGAGTGGCGGTGGGGCCGTCGCTCGACGAGGCGGTGCTCGAGCGGGTCGAGCTGCTGCAAGCGGGATCCGACCGGCTGCTCCTGGTCCTCACGCTCAAGAGCGGCGTGGTGCGCTCCATCTTCGTGGCCGTGCCCTCCGCGATGGCGTCGGAGG
>DATHGL010000297.1:0-3870 GCA_035317625.1 Gemmatimonadales bacterium
CTCCTGGTACTTCATCTCGCGCGTCGTGACGGGGAGGTTCTCCCAGATGTGGCGGTTCACTTCCTCCTCGACTCGCGCGAGCGTCGGATCGTCCACCGGCCCATGGTGCGCGAAGTCGAAACGCAGCCGCTCGGGCGCCACCACGGAGCCCTGCTGGCGCACGTGGGGGCCGAGGATCTTGCGGAGCGCCGCGTGCACCAGGTGCGTCGCCGTGTGGTTGCGCTCGATGTTCCTGCGGCGTGTCTCGTCCACCTGAGCGAGCACGGGTGTCGGATCGAGCTCGTGCTCGAACCGGCCGACCACCGCGCTCACGCCGTCCACCTTCTCGACATCGGCGACCTCGAGCTCCCAGCCCTCCCCCTTCACCCGCCCCGTGTCGCTGACCTGCCCGCCGGACTCGGCATAGAACGGATTCTCCGCCAACACCAGCTCCACCCGGTCATCCGCCTGTCGAAACTTCAGCACCTCGGTCTCCGCGCTCGTGACGTCGTACCCGATCCACTTCTGCTTCTTTCTCGGTTTGAGGGTGCGCCACCCGCCGCCGCGTTTGACGATCACGCTCGGGGCGTGACCTTCGAACTTCGACCTGCCGGTGCCGGGGCTCACAGTCACATTGCGGGAGCGCTCTCGCTGCGCGTCGAGCGCGCTTTCAAACCCCTTCAGATCGACGCCTTGTCCGCGCTCCCCGGCGATCAGCTGCGTCAGGTCGATCGGGAAGCCGTAGGTATCATATAATTTGAAAGTGTCTTCCCCCGAAATCACTTTCGTGCCCTTGAGCTCGTCCAGCCGCTCGAGCCCGCCCTCGATCGTGTCGAAGAAGCGCTCTTCTTCTGCGCGGGTGACGCTCTCCAGGTGGCTGCGCTTCTGGACCAGCTCGGGGTACACGTGTCCCATCAGACCGCTCACCGTATGCACCAGATGCACCAGCGTCGGCTCGCGGCACCCCAGCAGCCAGGCGTGGCGGACGCCGCGGCGTAGGATGCGGCGCAGCACGTAGCCCCGCCCCTCGTTCGAGGGGTAGACGCCGTCCGCGAGGAGGAACGCCACGGCGCGCGCGTGATCCGCCAGCACGCGGTAGGACGCGCCGCCCGGCCCCCGATCGTACTTCTTCCCCACGACCTCCACGGCGCGCTCGAGGATCGGGGTGAACAGGTCGGTGTCGTAGTTCGAGGGGACGTGCTGCATCACGGCCGCCAGGCGCTCGAGGCCGGCGCCGGTGTCCACGGAAGGCGCGGGAAGCGGGATGCGGGATACGTCGGGTTGCTGGTCGTACTGCATGAAGACCAGGTTCCAGATCTCCAGCAGCTCCCCCGCCTCGCTCAGACGTACGAATTCGTCCATGCTCAGCTCACGCTTCCCGCTGCCCGCTTCCCGCTTCCCCCGGATGTCGACGAGCATCTCCGAGCACGGGCCACACGGCCCGGTTTCGCCCATCTGCCAGAAGTTGTCCTCGTCGCCCAGACCGAAGATGCGCGCGTCGGGGATACCGGTGATTTTCCGCCACAGCTGGCGGGCCTCGTCGTCCGTGTGATGCACGGTCACATACAGCCGCTCGGGATCGATGCCGAGCCAGTCCTTGCCCGTCACCCACTCCCAGGCGTACCGGATCGCCTCCTGCTTGAAGTAGTCTCCGAAGGAGAAGTTGCCGAGCATCTCGAAGAAGGTATGGTGGCGCGCGGTATGGCCCACCTGCTCGAGATCGTTGTGCTTACCCCCCGCCCGCACGCACTTCTGGCAGGTCACCGCGCGCGTGTACGCCCGTCGCTCGAGCCCCTGAAACACCCGCTTGAACTGCACCATGCCGGCGTTGGTGAAAAGGAGGGTGGGGTCGTCCGCCGGGGCCAGCGGGGAGCTCGGGACCTCCTGATGTCCCCGACCAGTGAAGAACGCGATGAACTTGCGGCGAATTTCCGCGGACGTCATGGGGAGGAATATAGTGCGCGGCACGGGGCAACTGAAAGGCGACATGGGACTTACGCCAGCGTCCCGGGAGCGCCCCACAGTGCTCTCCCGTGTACCCCGGGGCGCCGCCCCTGGGTTAACCGACCCGCGCTAACACGGGATGCGGTCGCATGCGGCGGACAGACTCCGACTTGTAGTGTCGAATGAAAGATGTGAGTCCTTCGGGGTGGGTTAACCCCGCGGCGGTGCCGCGGGGTTCAAGAACTCAACAAGTCCGGCTCACCGACCCCGCGGCGGTGCCGCGGGGTTCACGAACTCAACAAGTCCGGCTCACCGACTCCACGGCGGTGCCGTGGGGTTCAAGAGCTCAACAAGTCCGGCTCACCGACCCCGCGGCGGTGCCGCGGGGTTCACGAACTCAAGAAGTCCGGCTCCCCGACCCCGCGGCGGTGCCGCGGAGTTCAAGCGCCGCCCCGGAGTCACCCGCACAGCTCCTGCACCAACTCCCTCACCTGTGGTCCCGCGTACCCGCGGCGGATCAGGAACGCCAGGAGCCGCCGCTTCCGCACCGGCGCCGGGAGCCCGCCCAGCTGCCGCGCCCGCTTCGTGGCGACCGCGCGGGCCTCGAGCCGGGGATCGATCCCCTCCTCCTCGAGCGCCTGGGCCACCGCCGCCTCCGCGAGGTGGCGCTCCACTCCCTGCGCCAGCAAGTCCTTGACGAGCCGCGCGGGGCCTCTCCCGCGTGCCGCGCGCACCGCCACGTACTGCTCGGCGAAGCGGCGGTCGTCCAGCAGGCCGCGAGCGGTGATCCGCTCCAGCGCTCGGTCCACCGCGGCCGGCGGGTGCTGTTTTTTCACGAGGCGGCGCTGGAGATCCCAGCGGGCGTGTGCCCGCCGCGCGAGCGCCCGCAGCGCCGCGCGCTCGGCGGCTTCAATGTCTGCGAGCGCGCGCAACCGCTCGAGCACCGCGGGCGCGAGCTCCGCGCCGACCTGGAGGTCGAGCGACTCGAGCGCGCCCGCCGGAAGGGACGCAAATCGCCCCCGATCCACCTCGACCAGGCGATAGCCCGGTTGGCGGGGATCGGGGGCGAGTCCGGTGAGAGTCGGCACTCACTCCTCGGGAGCGGAGGCCTCCTCGTCGGCCACCACGGTGACGGGCTTCACGCCGAGGTGCTCCTTGACCTTCGCCTCGACCTCGAGGGCGAGATCCGGGTGGTCCTTGAGATACAGCTTGGCGTTCTCGCGGCCCTGCCCGATCCGCTCCTTGCCGTAGCCGTACCACGCGCCCGACTTCTCGATGATCCCCGCCTCCGCGGCGATGTCCACGAGCAACGACTCGTGACTGATCCCCTCGTCGAACATGATGTCGAACTCGGCCTGGCGGAACGGCGGGGCCACCTTGTTCTTCACGACTTTGACGCGGACGTGGTTCCCGATCACCACCTCCCGCTCCTTCACCGGACCGATGCGCCGCACGTCGAGCCGGACCGACGCGTAGAACTTGAGCGCCCGCCCGCCGCTGGTCGTCTCCGGGTTGCCGAACATGACCCCGATCTTCTCGCGCAGCTGATTGATGAAGACCACCGCCGTGCGCGAGCGGTTGATCGCCCCCGCGAGCTTGCGCAGTGCCTGGCTCATCAGGCGCGCCTGGAGACCGGGCAACGAGTCCCCCATGTCGCCCTCGATCTCCGCTTTGGGGACGAGGGCGGCGACGGAGTCTATCACCACCACGTCCACCGCCCCGGACCGGACCAGGATCTCCGTGATCTCGAGTCCCTGCTCCCCCGTGTCCGGCTGCGACACGAGGAGGTCGTCGATGTCCACCCCAAGCTTCTTCGCGTACTCGACGTCGAGCGCGTGCTCGGCATCGATGTAGGCGGCCGCACCGCCCTGACGCTGCGCGTTCCCGACGATGTGCAGCGCGAGCGTCGTCTTGCCGCTCGACTCGGGGCCGAAGATCTCCGTCACG
>DATHGL010000298.1:0-19983 GCA_035317625.1 Gemmatimonadales bacterium
CGAGGGCGCGCTGGCGGGCGGCAAGGTCGCGGAGCTGCTGCACCAGCGCCCCCCCGCTCGCGCCCATCATCGGAAACAGGCTCTGGGCCAGACCGTTGAGGCCTTGCTGGTCGCGTGCCAGCCGGGCCAACTGCTCCACCGCCTCGGCGAACCCGCTGCCGGACTGCGCGCCGGCGACCTGACTGCGGCTGCGTGCCAGTGCCAGCGCCGTGGCGTTGAGCGCGTCGACCGCGTCGTCGGCGAGTGACGCAGCTTCCGAAGCGTTGGGGTCCGCTGCTTCGAGCTGCCCGCGCGCCGCTGCCATCTGGCGCTTCGCGTAGCCCAGCGCCCCGTCGAGCTGAGGTGAGACCAGCGCGTGTTTGCCGGCGGCCTCGCGAATTTGACGCGCCACGGCGTCTGTCCCCGCTTCCACCGAGGCTTGCTGCGACCGCGTGGCGGCGCCCGCCTCGCCGCGTCGCAGCGCCTCCGCCACGCGTTGCTGCCGTTGGGCGAGCTCCGCCGTTTCGGAGAGCGCGCGATCGAGCGCGGCGAGCGTCTCGCCGCGCCATTCGCGTACCAGCGAGTCGCGCTGGCCGCGCAGCGCGTCCGGTACACGCGCCAGGTGCTGCTCGGCCTCCGTCCCCGCTTGCGCCGCGCCCGGACCCTGCCTCGCCTCGGCGGACTGAGCCGCGCGCTGCATCGCGCTGCGCGCGTCCCGCGCCGCCTGCTGCGGAGCCGCGAGCGCGGTGGCCGCACGGGGTTGCGCACCCAGGTCCTGCGCCACCCGCTCCATCCCCCGGGCCAGCGAGTCGACCCCGCCGGCGAGCGCCCGCTCGCGCTCCCCTGCGGCGCTGTCCGGCTGCGGCGCGTCCTCCCGGTTCCATGCCGCCTGACGCCGTTGCAAGTCCTCCGCGTCGGCGGCGAGCGACGCGAGCGCGCCCTCGACCGCGGCGCGGCGGAACAGCTCCTGGCTGCGTTCGAGCTCGGCCTTGAGCTGCTGCTGTGCCTCCGCGAGCCGCTCCAACGCGTGACGCGTCGCCTCGGGATCGAGCCGCGCCAGCGCCTCCTGCAGCTCGCGCAGCCGCTCGGCGAGCTCCGGCGTGACCGCCCGTTGCAACAGGTCCTGCACCTCGCGCAGACGCGCCTGGAACGCGGTGTCACCGATCCCCGCTGCCTGGGCCATGCGCGCGATCTCCTCCACCGCGCGCGACACCTCCTGCACCCGCTGCTGGAGCGCCGCCTGCTCGCGAGCCACCGCCTGCGCCCGCTCCGTCGCCTGAAACGGGAGCGCCCCCCCCCCGGCGTCGCGCCCCTCGTCCCCGGCGCGGCTCGCATCGCGCGAGCGCTGCTCGGCGAGATCCCCGGTGCGGGTCCCGAGCTCGCCCTGCGCCTCGGCCAGAGAGTCCGCCGCGGCCGCTACGTCACGCGTCGCCGCACGCGTCGCCGCGCGCAGCTCGTCGAGGCTCGGCAGCCGTAACGCGAGCTCGGCACTCCGCCCCGTGTGGGGACCGGGAGGGGGAGCGTTGTCCCACGCCTCCACCCGCACGCGCAACGTGTCGCCCGGCACGAGCCCGCGGCGCTCCGCGTCGAGCGCGCTTTGCACGATCGCCCGCTGACCGCCGCCCGAGACGTCGAGCGATTGGCGCACCACGTCGCCCACTTTCCCGGTCTGGCTCACGCGCCAGCTCACCACCTGCAGCCGGGTGAGCCCGTGGTCGTCCCGGGCGTCGACGACGAGCGGTTGCTTGAGGGACAGCGGCAGCGTCGTGTCGCGCCCCGGGACCGGCACCGTGACGACCGGCGCTGAGTCCGGCACCAGCTGGAGCCGAAGCTCGGCTACGTCTCCCTCGAGCGGCGCTCCGTCCGCCGTCGCGAGCTCCAGGCGCCAGGCGCCGGAAGCGCCTGGCCGCAGCCGGCCGGAGAACGCGGCACCGTCGACCGCCAGCCGGGTCTCGCCGCCTCGGTGACGCCACACCGCTGCCGCGAGCGGGACGCTCGCGGCGCCGCGCGTGAGGATCACGGTGCCCTGGGGGATCGCCACCGTGTCCGGACCCGGAACCAGCGGCTCGTCCGGGCGGGCGAGGTAGGCGGGGTACCGCGCGGTGACCTGGATGTCGGCGATGAATGCGGGCAGCGCGACGGTGACGCGGCGCTCGGCGCTGCGCCGGCTCCCGCTCGAGGCGCGCACGTAGAGATCGGACTCGAGCGGCCCGAGCCGCCGGGTGGCGCGCCCCAGCGAGTCGAGCGCGACCGGCGCCGGGTGCCACGGCTCTCCCGGCCCCCGCGTCCACAACGTGGCCCGCGTCGCGGCGGGCACGTCGAGCGTGACGGTGACGCGGTCGCCCCGTCGCACCACGGCGCGGTCCACGGCGAGGCGGAGGGGCGCCCGCGCGTCGGCGATGGTGCGAAGTGGATGCCAGAACGCCGCCGCGCGTCCCGCCGCGGGCGACGCAGCGAGAAACAGCGTCGCCCCCAGCGCCGCCGCGATCACGGCCACGGCGAGCGACGCGCGCGTGCCGCGCGCCAGCACACGTCCCACGGCCGGTGCCGCGCGCGCCACCAGGGCGGCCGCTCGGGCGTCCGCCATCCCCAACAGGTCCACGCTCGCTCCCGCCGTCGTCATCGGCGCGAGCAATGCCACCACGCTCCCGGCGCGCGTCCCCGCGGCGACCTCGACCAGCCGCCCCACGACGGGGGGTGCGGCGCGCCGCCCCGCGCGCTGCGCGAGCCGCGCCGCCGCTGCGGCCACGCCCGCGATCAGCAGCCAAGCGGCCACCACCGGCGCGACCCGCGGGGCGAGCGCCAGGCCGGCGGCGGCGATCGCACACGCGACCCCCGCGCTCGCGAGCAGCACCGCGCCGGCGCGCGCGCGCGCATGCGGCAGGCCGAGCCGCCGCAGCCGGAGCGCGGTGTCGGTCACCGGGTCGAGCTCACGGCGTAGGTGAACAGATTGACGCCCATGCGCAATGCCGCCTCGTGCAGCTCCGGGGGATCGTGGTGGACCTCGGGATCCTCCCAGCCGTCGCCGAGGTCCGTCTGATAGGAATAGTATACGACCAGCCGGTCCCCCAAAAAGATACCGAACCCCTGCGCCGGCAGCCCGTCGTGCTCATGAATCTTGGGGATCCCCCTCGGGAAGTCGTACACCAGGTGATAGATGGGGTGGCTCAACGGCACGTCAACCAGCGGGTGATCCGGAAACACTCGGGCGATCTCGCGGCGGAACGATTGGTCCATGCCATAGTCGTCATCGGCGTGCAGGAACCCCCCTTGTTCGAGCCAGCGCCGCAGCAGCCGCACCTCCTCGTCGGAGAAGTGCACGTTGCCGTGCCCCGTCATGAAGACGTACGGAACGTCCCACAGCTCGGGGCCGGTGAGGGTCACCACGCGCTCGCGCTCGGCCACGGGGAGCGCGGTGCGTTGGCGCAGCGCGCCGAGCAGGTTGGGGAGTGCGGAAGGACCGGCGTACCAGTCGCCGCCTCCATCGTAATGCAATCTACCGATCGTTAGACTGGCAGCGTGCGGAATGTCGGCGATCGCCAGCCAGAGTGCGACCAAGATGACCGCAGGGGCTCTCACAGCCCGTTCACCAACCGATACGCCGTGTTTCTCGCGATCCCGGTCTCCGCCGCGAGCTGCTCGGACGCGTCGCGGCGGGTCAGGCCCTGCGCCAGCAGCGCGCGGGCGCGCGCGGTGGGATCGGGAGCGGGCTCTGCGCGGGCGGGCTTGCCCGTCCCCGCGACCACCACCGTCACCTCACCGCGGGGCGGCGCGTCCGCGTAGTAACCCGCGAGCTCGGTCAGGGTCCCGGCGCGGGTCTCTTCGAACAGCTTGGTCAGCTCGCGCGCCACCGCGGCGTGGCGCTCCCCGCCGCACGCCGCCGCCAGGTCCTCGAGCAGCCCGGCCACGCGGAGCGGCGCCTCGAAGAGCACCACCGTCCACTCGCTCTGCGCGACCGTCGCGAGCAGCCGGCGCCGCTCCCCGCCTTTGCGCGGCAGGAAGCCGAGGAACACGTAGCGATCGGCGCTGAGCCCCGCGACCGAGAGCGCCGCCGCGACGGCCGTGGGTCCCGGGACGGTGACGACGGGGATGTCGCGCTCGCGCGCGGCCGCGACGAGCGCCGCACCGGGGTCGCTCACCGTAGGCGTCCCGGCGTCGGTCACGAGCGCCACGTCTTTTCCCGTCGCGAGCAGGAGCAGGATGCGGCGCAGCGTCGCCTCGCTCGAGTGAGCGTGAAAGCTGACCAGGTCGGCGTGCGAGCCGACGTGGGCCAACAGCGGCTTGGTGTGGCGGGTGTCCTCGGCCGCGACGGCCGCGACCCGCGTCAGCGTGGCCGCGGCGCGGGGGGACAGGTCCTCGAGGTTGCCGAGCGGCGTGGCGACGACGTACAGGGTGCCGGCCATCTCACCACGACACCGGCCACGGCAGGCGACCGTAGTAGCCGGCGGACTGCAGCACGTAGCGGTGCTCGCGCGTGGCCTCGCGCAGGATCTTCGGCGCCGTGCCCGGCATCATCACTTCGACGCCCTGGAGCAGCTGGAGCGACCAGTCCGTGAGCGCGTTGGACAACTCCTCCGGCTGCACCACCCCCTCCGCCGTCTCCACCCCGCGCGGCGCGGACAGGATCACGATCGCCTTGTGCGCTTCCACGATGCCCGCGCTCACCTTTTGCGCGCGCCGCTTTGCCTCGCCGGGAAACTCCTTGTCCACCTCGTCCACGATGCGCCAGTACAGCTCACGATACGTGTTGATGAGCGCGGTGGGCGCCTGCTGCGGCAAGTCGGCGACGTGGGGAAACACGGCCGCCGTGAGAACGGGGGCTTGCCCGTCGGCGCCGGCGTGGAACTGCGATTCGAGAAACTTCGGAATCGCCATCGAGGCCGGCTGGTCGCAGAAGTAGCCGCTGTGGTAGCGTCCGTCGTCGAACCGCACGTACGACACGCGCGCGTTCGACGTCAGTTCGAGGATGCCGCTCGTCTTGTCTCGCGTGAACGCCGCGAAAAACGCGCCGGGGTCCGACGCATCGACGGTACGCATGTCGACCGGCGCGGCGCACGACTGATACATCCAGGCGAGCTGCTCCATGGGCGCGGCCGCGTAGGCGAGCTCGCCCCGCTCTACCTCGGTGCGCATGCGTTTCAGCGCCTCCGTGATCGTGATGACCTGTCGCCCTGCGGTGTGCAACGAGGCGGCGTTCACGGCCTCGCCCTTGCGGAAGAACAGCAGCAGGCACTCATCCGGCAGGTACGCCGTGATGTAACCGTCCACGCGCCCGTCCCGGTCGCGCTTCGCGAATGCGAGGAGATTGTCGAGGTGGACGAACGCGAGCCGGGTACGATGAATCAGCCGGTTCACCTGCGGGAACGTCAGGTCCGCGAGGCGCACCGGCGAATTCATCAGGCGAGCGGTGCTCGCGCGCATGGTCCTCCGGGGAGGGTGCTACGACAGATGCTGTTGGATCTTCTGCTCGAACGCCGACTTCGGGTACGCGCCCACGAGCGTGTCCACGTGTCGCCCGTCCTTGAAGAATAGAATACTCGGAATCGACCGAACGTTAAAGCGCATGGCGGTCTTCTGGTTCGCGTCCACGTCCACCTTGGTCACCTTCAGCTTGCCCAGATACTCTCCGGCCAGCTGGTCGAGGATGGGCGCGACCATGTGGCAGGGCCCGCACCAGGTTGCCCAGAAATCCACGATCGCCAGCCCCTTGTGCTGCTCGACTTCGAGCCCGAACGTGGCATCCGTGACCGCCGTGAAATTTTCCGCTGCCATGACCTCTCCACTCCCTCTCGTGCAATCGTTATGTTGACGGACGCCATGACCGCGTCACGCGCCCGCGTCGCCCACATCGGCATCGCCGTTACGTCCGTCGACGCCGCCCTCGCCTTCTACCGGGACGTGCTCGGCCTCGAGCCAGGACACCCCGAGACGGCCGACGGCGCCACCATCGTCCCCCTAACGCTGGGCGAGGTCCAGGTCGAGCTGCTCGAGTCGCGCGACCCAGCGGGTCCGGTGGCGAAGTTCCTCGCCAAGCGCGGGCCCGGCATCCACCACGTGTGTTACCGCGTGCCGGACCTCGACCAAGCGTTGGAGCGCTGCCGCGCGGCGGGGTATCGGCTCATCGACGAGCGCCCGCGGCGCGGCGCCGGCGGCCGGCGCATCGCGTTCGTCCACCCCCACGCAACGGCCGGAATTCTACTCGAGCTCACTGAATAGCGAAACGCACCGCGGCAGCGCAACGTTCCCCACGTCAGCGCGCGCACGAGCGCGCGGGATTGGGGAGGCTCGCGAGATCCACGGCGTTCACGAGCCAGCCGCCGCTCTTGGCGCGGACCATCTCGACGGGGAACACCACGGTGCAGGAATTCGAGCGCTGCAGCTCGACGCGGAAGGTCTGGACTCGGTCATGACCGGACACGGGCGTTGGGCCCTCGACCACACGGTAGCCGACATGATTGAGATAGATCTGAAACACCGCGAGGCGCTGCTTCAGGTCGTCGGACTTCATCCAGCTGGAGGCCGGCCCGCGCTCGCTGCCCCAGAGGTCGCCCATGCGCCGCTGGTCGTTCGCTTTCACCGCCGCCATGAACCGCTCGAGGGCCTGTTGGGGCGACTGCGGAGCGGGCGTTTGCGACCCCCGCCCCCCACCGCACGCGAGACAGCCCAGCGCGACGAGCACGGCCAGTCGTGGTCTCACGGACGACACCTCGAGTGTGGACGGAGTGTTCCGAAGGTAAGACGGCATGCGGCTCTACGTCAACATTGATCACGTCGCGACGTTGCGCGAGGCGCGGCGGACGGACGAGCCCGACCCGATCCAGGCCGCGGCCGCGGCCGAGCGGGCGGGCGCCGACGGCATCACCGTGCACCTGCGTGAGGATCGCCGCCACATCCAGGATGCCGACGTGCGCGCGCTCCGCACCGCGGTGCGCACTGTGCTGAACCTCGAGCTCGGCGCCGCGCCGGAGATCGTGCGGATCGCCCGTCGGCTGAAGCCGTTCCAGGCGACGCTCGTCCCCGAGCGGCGCCAGGAGATCACGACCGAAGGCGGCCTCGCGCTGCGTGGGGCGGACCGCAAGATCGGCGCGGCGGTCGCGCGACTCACCGACGCCGGCATTCGCGTCAGCCTCTTCATCGATCCCGATCCGCGGACCATCGACCGCGCCGCGGCGCTCGGTGTTCCCGCCGTCGAGCTGCACACCGGTCGCTACGCGCGTTCCTGGCGGCAGAGCGACGCCGCGCTCCGCGGGCTCCGGCGCGCGGTCGCTCACGCGCGCGCGCGCGGCCTCGCCGTCCACGCGGGCCACGGCCTCACCTACGAGAACGTCCAGCCCGTCGCCGCCATCCCCGACATCGAGGAGCTGAACATTGGACACTCGATCGTGAGCAACGCGATCTTCCTGGGGATGGAGGAAGCCGTGCGGCGCATGCGTCTGTTGGTCGACGAGGCGAGAAAGCCTTAGTTTGGTACCGCCATGACCGGACCTCCCAAACCCCTCGGCATGTCGGACTTCTTCGCCCTCGAGGCGGGGGAGTATCTCGAGCGGCTCGATGGCCTGCTGGCCACGGGCGAGAGCCCGAGCCTCGACGAGCTGGTGCGACTCGCCCGGGCCCTGCGCGGCAGCGCCCTGATGGCGAGCCAGCACGCGATCGCCCGGGCCGCAGCGGGCCTCGAAGCGCTGGCGCGGGCGGTCCGCGAGGGACGACGAGCCTGGGATGCCCAGACCAGCCAGCTCGCCGTGCGCGGCGTGGACGACCTGAAGATCTTCGTGCGCCGCGCGGGAAGCTGGACCGACGCCGATACGGCGAAAGCCGAAGCGCTGGCGCAGCAGCTCGAGCAGCTCGCCGGCCGACCGTCGGCGCAGATCCGCGCGGCGGAAGCGGTAGGCCTCGACGCAGGCGTGCGGGCGTTCGTGGCGCGCGAGGGTGCGGCGATCGCGAGCGCGCTCGACCGCGCCGCCCAGGCGCTGCGCGCGAACCCGCTGGCGCACGACCCGCTGCAACAGGTGCTGCGCGCCCTCCAACCGCTGCGCGGTCTCGCCGCCGTGAACGACCTGCCCCCGCTGCCCGATCTGCTCGAGGGCATCGAGCGCGCCATCGGTGAGCTGTCGCACTCGGGACTCGAGCCGCCGACCAACGTGGGCGAGCTGTTCCAGGCGGCCGCTACGGCGATCGCGCGCGCGGCGCGCGACGTCGCCGACCGTGGCCGGCCGGACCCCGAGGGAGGGGACTTCCGCAAGTTCGCGGGGCTGCTGGTCCGGTTCAGGGAGAGCGAGCCCGACGCCGTGTCGATCGGCTCGCTCTACTACAACGATTCCGGCCCGCACATCGTGTCGCGCGGCGTGCCGGCGGCCCGCCCGTCGACGCTCGGCCGGCTCGAGCTCGTGAGCCACGGCGAACATCTCCGGCAGGCGGCGGACTCGCTCGAGCGCGCGCCCTCGGCCACCCAGCGCGAGCTGCGGGCCCACACCCTCGGCACGACCTTCCGCGCGCTCGCCAACGCGGGCGGCGGGGCGCTGGCGGACCGGGTGGGACAGTTCGCGATCGCGGCGCGCGAGGCCATGGCGGCGGGCATCGCGGTGAACAGTCCCGCCGCGTTCGCCGCCGAGCTGCGCCGCGCAGGTGACTTGCTCGCCGGCTCGAGCGCCGGCGACGACGACGCCCTCGCGACCGAGCTCGATGCCCTCACGGCCGCGATCCGCGCCATTCAGCCGGGCGCCGCCCCAATGATCCGCGCACCAGCTCCGGCCCCCGTCGTGCCGATCGAGACGCTCGCGCCGGCGGAACCGCCGCGCCCGTCCCCACCCCCATCCCCGCTTCCCGAGCGGCCCTCGGTCCGGCCCCCGGCACCCGCCCCCACACCGGCCGCCCGTGCGGGCGACGCGAGCCCCGAGTCGGCGGACCTGGTCGGCTCGTGGACCGCCTACCAGCGGCAGATGCACGGCGGCGTCGGCCCCGCGTCGCTCGACGAGTTGATCGCCGGCGGCGCGCGCGTGCCCGCAGCCGCGCCGTCGCGCGACACCGCCCGACCGGCCGCGGCGGCGCCGGCGGAGCTCGGCATCGTGGACGTACGCACCCTGCTGTACCGCGGCGACCGCGCGCTCCAGCGGGCCCAGGAGCTGCGGGCAGCGGCCAAGCAGGCGTCGGGCGACACGCTGCGGGCCCTCGTCGACGAAGTCTGCGACCTCGTTGCCCTCGCCCTCGAGCCCCGCTCCTAGTCGGGCGTCCGCCTCCCGCTGGGCCTGGGTCATCGGCCTCGCGGTCACGGGCGCCTTTCTGGCGTGGGCCGTTCGCGGAACGCACTGGAGCGAGGTCCTCGCCGGTCTCCGCGCCGTCGATCCCCTGCTCCTGGTCCTGACGGTCGGGCTCGCGACCCTGACGTTTCCAATCCGCTTGATTCGGTGGCGGGTGATCCTGCGCGACGACCGCGAGGCATCGCTACCGTCCAGACCGCTGTGGCACGCCGTCACCATCGGCTTCATGGCGAACAACCTCCTCCCCGCCCGGGCCGGCGAGTTCGCGCGGGCCTACGTTGCCAGCCGCCAAGTGCCGGTGCGGTTCACGACGGCGCTGGCGTCGATCGGCGTGGAGCGTGTGTTCGACGCCCTCGTGATGCTCGGGCTGATGGCCCTGGCGATCGCGTCCCCCACGTTTCCCCCGCGCTCCACGCTGCTCGGCACGCCGCTGTCACGCTTGGCCGAGCGGGCGGCCCTGCTGTTTGGAGCGCTGTTCGTCGTGACGTTGGTCGTCGTGCTGCGACCGGCACCATGGCTCGCCCTATTCGAGCGCGTGGCTCGAGCCGTGCTCCCGCCCCGGGTCGCGGGGCGCCTCGCCAGCATGGCGGAGGGCCTCGTGGCCGGCCTCACCGTGCTGAAACGCCCCGGGCGATTCGGGGCGATGCTGTTCTGGTCGTTGGTGCTGTGGCTCACGAACGCGGCGTCGTTCGCCGTATGCTTCCGAGCGTTCGGGCTGCCCGTGCCGCTCGAGGGCTCCCTGCTGCTCCAGGGTGTCCTCGGGTTCGCCGTCGCCGTCCCGGCGTCAGCCGGCTTCTTCGGCGTGTTCGAGAAGGCGACGCAGCTGACGCTGCAGATCTACGACATCAGTCCGAGCCTGGCGCTGGCGTACGCGGTCGCTTACCACGTCTCGACGTTCCTGCCGATCACGCTGCTCGGCCTGCGCTCCCTGGCGCGTGTCCAGCTGCACCTGGGTGACCTGCGCCGGGCACGGACCGCCGAACCGGTCGCGGGGGCCGGGGGTCCGTGACCGATACGGTTCGCATCGCGGCGCACGCCAAGCTCAATCTCTTCCTGCGCATCCTCGCTCGGGAGGCGCCCGCCGGCTACCACCAGATTGAAACGGCGTTCGCGCTGCTCGAGCTGGCGGACGAGCTCGTGGTGTCGCGCACGGCCAGCGGCGTCGCCCTCACGGTCCACGGGCCCGAGTTGGGGCCGCCCGAGGAGAACCTCGCCGTGCGCGCGGCCCGTGCCGTGCTGGAGGTGACCGGCCACACGTTCGGCGTCGCGTTGGAGCTGACGAAACGCATCCCCGTACGCGCGGGGTTGGGGGGCGGATCGAGCGACGCCGCGGCCGCGCTGCACGCGGTGAACGCCCTGGGACGAAACGCGGTGCCGCGGCCCGAGCTGCTGCACCTCGCGACGCGGCTCGGCGCCGACGTGACGTTTTTCGCGAGCGGTGCGCCCGCCGCCGCCGCGTGGGGCCGGGGGGAGCGGCTGTTCCGCCTCGCGGCGCCGCCACCCCTGCCAGCACTCGTCGCGTTGCCGGCTCCGTCGCTCGCGGTCGCCACCCCCGACGCCTATCGCTGGTGGGACGAGATGCACCCCGAGCCGCGGCCGCGCGGGCCCCTGGTGCTCGACGCGGACGCGTTTGCCGGGTGGGGCAGCCTCGGACGGCTGGGCGGGAACGACCTCGAGATTCCGGTGTTCGGAAAGCACCCGCCGCTGCGCGCGCTGTTCGAGCGGCTCGCCGGCACGCATCCGTACTGGGTGCGCCTGTGTGGGTCGGGGAGCGCCGTGGCCGCGGTGTACGCGAACGAGCGGCTCCGGGACGACGCGGCGATGCTGCTTGGCGAGAAGCACCAGCAGCTGATCCGGACGGCCACCCGTGCGGTGGCGGCGCCCGGCCCTGAGCCCCTTCCCTAGCGGGGGACGGCGTCGCTTCTTTATCAGGCGGAGGGTGCGATGCCCGAACAGCTCGTCGGTACCGTCGTCCACTACTTCAAGGGACCGAGCGTCGCTGTGGTCCGTCTGGCCGAGGGCCCGCTGGCGATCGGCGACCAGGTCCGTTTCCACGGGCACACCACCGATTTCATCGCGCAGATCACCTCCATGCAGGTGAACCATCTGCCGGTGGCGGTCGCGAACACCGGCGACGAAGTCGCGATCCAAGTGACCGACCGCGCTCGCGAGCACGATCAGGTCTTCAAGGTGACCCCATGAACGAAGCAGCGTTCAACCGGGCGCGGCTCGAGATTCAGGGACTGCCGACGAATCTCGTGATCGAGCAGGACATCACCCTCGCCTAGCGTGGGCACGCGGCGGCCGGCCTCGTTCGCGGCCTCGGTGCTGCTGGCCGCCTGTGCCTCCTCGTCCCCTGAGCCCGCCGAGGCGCCCCCGCCGGAGTCGGCGGCTCCCGCGCCGGCGGCGGCCCGCGTGGCGATCGCGGGGCGCGAGCACTATTACGACATCGACGGATCGAGCGCTGGAGCGCTGCGGGACCAGATCAACCGGCTAGGACCCAAGGATGAGAGCGGTCGCGCGCGCGACGCCTTGACCGTGTGGGACCTGGAATGGTCCTACCACGATGCGCCGGGCGAGGATGGCTGCGCGCTGCGCGACGTGCAGGTCACACTCAACGTGACGATCACCCTGCCACGCTGGGCGCCTCCAGGCACCGCTCCCCCCGGGCTGCGGAAGTCGTGGCGCACCTACCTCGAGCGCGTGCGGGTGCACGAGCGCGGGCACCGCACGATCGCGGAGCGCAACGCGCGCGCCTTGTATGCCGCGCTCACACCGCTGCTCGCGGCCACGTGCGACGAGCTGCACAGCGTTGCGTCGCGTACCGGCGAGGAGATCGTGGCCGAGGGCCGGGCGCGGAACCGCGCGTACGATGTCCAGACGAAGCACGGCCAGACGCAGGGCGTGGTGCTCGGGCCCTGAGCCAAGGAACATTCCCCGGCATAGCATGACGCCCCTCGAAAAGCAGAAGCCCCCAAGGGGCCCTAGCAAGACCCTTGGGGGCTTGGCGCTCACTCGCCGAGGCGAGCGAGAGCATCGCTTCGCTTGTGGCCGTCTTGTTGATTCACGGCCCCACCTCCTCGGGTGGTGTTCGGCACTACCGTACAATGCCAAATCGGTCCGCGCAACTGTGGTGCGCCCGCAACGTCGGCCTTTGGGAGTCAGGCTCGGCACGAACGCGTGACCCCAGACGTCGTGTAGGGGCGCAGCCTGCTGCGCCCCTACGTCTTAAAGGGTCATAATGTAGATTCTTGCGTCGCACTGGCCCCTCGTCCAACGGCAGGACACCAGACTTTGGATCTGGGTATGGTGGTTCGAATCCACCGGGGCCAATCCCACTTCATTTGCAAGGGCGATGACCACTCAACCCACGCCGCTCAAGGTCCTCTGCACGCTCGTAGTGTGCTGCCTCCTGACGGAATCCACCGTCGCACAGGGCCTCCCGCGCGCCCGGCCCGAGGATGTGGGCCTCTCGGCCGCCGTGCTCGAACGCATCGCGCCAACCCTGCAATCGTATGTGGACTCCGGGAAATTCCCCGGCTTCCTCGCCGTTGTCGCTCGGCACGGCAAACTTGCGTACGTCGCCTCCGTCGGCTGGATGGATGTGGAACACCTGCGCGCCATGAGCGCGGACGCGGTGTTTCGCATTTATTCCCTGACCAAGCCGATCACGAGCACGGCCATCATGCAGTTGTACGAGCGTGGCAAGCTGCGCCTCGACGACCCGGTCTCGCAGTACATTCCCGCCTTCGCGGGGGCGCAGGTCTACTCAGGCGGCGGGGCCGCGACGCCGATCCTGCGCCATCCCGATCGGCCCGTGACCGTGGCCGACCTGCTGACGCACACGTCGGGCCTGACCTACGGCTTTATCGGCAACACACCCGCGGATTCGATCTATCGCCGGGCGGGCCTCAACAACCCCGGCTGGACTCTCGCCCAGCTCGCCGACAGCCTCGCGCACCTCCCGCTGGCATTCTCACCAGGGTCACGGTGGAACTACGGCTATTCCATCGATGTCCTCGCCCGCGTCGTTGAAGTCGTGTCAGGCATGACGTTCGATCGCTACCTCGAGAGCGCCCTCTTCCAACCCCTCGGCATGTCGCTGACCGCCTTCCACGTCACGCCCGCGATGGAAGGGCATGTGGCGACGGTGTACGCCCCTGGCCCTGATGGAAGACTGCAAGCGAGTACGCCGGCGATCGCACCGGAGTATACGCCGGAGGGCAGGATGCTCTCGGGCGGGGGCGGGTTGCTCTCCACCGTGAGCGACTATCTCCGTTTTGCCCAGATGCTGTTGAACGGCGGTGAGCTGAACGGGCATCGGGTCCTCAAGCGCGAGACCGTGACCCTGATGATGCGCGACCACCTGCCGCCCGGGCTCACGCCGATCACGGTGGCTCCCGACTGGCCCCCCGGCAAAAACGGCTTCGGGTACGGAGGTGCCGTGCGGGTGGATTCGGACGCCACGGTCCCCGGATCGCCGGGTACGTTCCGCTGGGCGGGGGCCGCGACGACCTTTTTCTGGGTCGATCCGCAGGCCGATCTGGTCGCGATGGTCTGGACGCAGTACCTCCCGCCCGCGTGGTCGCTGGACGCCCAGTTCCAGCGGCTGGTGTACGCCAGCATGAAAGGCAAGTGAGCATGACCCACGACGTCACGCGTCGCGAGTTCGTCACGGCCACCGCCGGCGCGTTCGCCGGCTCGGCACTCTGGCCCGCCACCGCCGCCCTCGAGCGCCCGTCCGCCCCCGCCACTCCCCCGGCCGAGGGCACCGTCGTCCTGTTCCAAGGCGACTCGATCACCGACAGCGGACGTGATCGCAACAAGGCAGAGGCGAACGTGGCCAGCGCCCTCGGCACGGGGTACCCGCTGCTGGTCGCCTCGGCCGTGCTCGCGGCGCGTCCCGATCGCGGGCTCAAGTTTTACAATCGCGGCATCAGCGGCAACAAGGTGCCCGACCTCGCGGCCCGTTGGGCGGCAGACACCGTGGCGCTGGCGCCGGACGTGCTGAGCATCCTGATCGGCGTGAACGATTTCTGGCACAAGCTGGGCGGCGGCTACACCGGCACGGTCGAGGACTACGAGCATCAGTACGCCGCCCTGCTCGATGAGACCCGGCGCGCCCTGCCCCGCGCGCGCCTCATCCTGCTCGAGCCGTTTGTCCTGCGCTGCGGCGCCGTCGACGGTCGGTGGTTTCCGGAATTCGACCAGCGCCGCGCCGCGGCCGAGCGCGTCGCCCAGCGCGCCGGAGCGACGTTCGTCCCGCTCCAGCGGGTGTTCGACGACCTGACGCGCAAGAGCGCTCCACAATACTGGGCCGCTGATGGCGTCCACCCGACCCCCGCCGGACACGCGGCGATCGCGGAGCGGTGGCGTAGCGCCGCACGCCTGTAGTCGCGTGCGCCTGACCGCGAGCCAGATCGCCGCATCCGCCCTCGGCGTGCTCGTCGCCGCGGCTCCGGTCGCGGCGCAGGGCGCGCCGCTCGACGCCTTCCGCGACAACATCGCGGCCATCCACGCGCGCGATCGCGCCGCCTATCTCTCCCACTATCTCCACACCGCGGCGCTGGCCCGCGTGGGCCCGGACGGGCTCCACCAGGGGTACGAGGAGTTCGCCCGGGACGCGGGCGCCGGCTGGCCCGACACGCTCGTGGCCACGCACGTCCGCATCGTCCCGGTGACCCCGAACGTGGCGTACGGCGTGTACCGCTACCGCGTGGTCGATTCGAGCGGGAGCGCGCGCGGCGTGAGCGAGCGCGTGTTGGTGCGCACGCCCGACGGGTGGAAGGTCGCGGTGACGACGGCGTTCCCGACGCCCGACGCGGCGCCCCCACCGATCGCGATCGTCGGAGCCACGCTCCTGGACGGCACCGGCGCAGCGGCGATCCGGAACGCCGTCGTCGTGATGCGCGAGGGACGCATCGCCTGTGCGGGCCCGCGGGCCGGCTGCCCCGTGCCGAGGGACGCCGACACGGTGACGGCGGCCGGCAAATGGATCATCCCTGGATTGATCGACACGCACGTGCACTTCTCCCAGACCGGCTGGGTCGACGGCCGACCCGACGCCCTCGACCTGCGGGAGCGCTACCCCTACGCAGCGGTCGAAGCGGACCTGCACGCTCGGCCCGAACGGTTCTTCCGCTCCTACCTATGCAGCGGGGTCACCTCGGTCTTCGACGTCGGTGGCTACCCCTGGACGCTCGAGCTCCAGGAGCGGACGGCCCGGAGCACCACGGCGCCGCGCGTCCTGGCCGCCGGGTCGCTCCTCTCGACGATCGACCACTGGCTGAACCTGCCCGACCAACGCCAGTTCATCTATATGGCGGACGAGGCCACCGTGCGTCAGGCCGTACGCGCGCACAAGACCTGGGGCGCCGCGGCCATCAAGGTGTGGTACATCATGCCGCCCCAACCGCCCGACACGGCACGCGTGTCGGCCCTGGTGCATGCCGCCGGTGACGAAGCTCGCAAGGTCGGCCTCCCGCTGATCGTGCACGCCACCGGTTTGTGGGAGGCGAAGGACGCGCTGCGCGCCGGAGCCCGCGTTCTGGTGCACTCGGTGTGGTCCGCGCCGGTGGACGACGAGTTCCTATCCCTCGCTCGGCGCCTGGGAACGACCTACGTCCCGACGCTCACGGTCCCCGATGGCTATCGCCAGGTGGCGGCTCGGCGCTTCGCGCGTGAGCGACAGCCACTGGCCTGCGTGGATCCCGCGACTCGCGCCAAAATTCTCGCGACCGACACGGTCGCCCTGGCACAGCGCCCCAGCGCGGCTGCCCTCGAGGAGCGCACCACCCGGACGACACAGTCCTTCGCCCAGGCGCAGGCAAACCTGAAGCGGGTCTTCGACGCTGGCATCCCCGTCGCGCTCGGCACCGACGCCGGTAATCCGCTCACGCTGCATGGCGCGTCGGTGTTCATGGAGCTCGAGGCGATGCAGGCGTCCGGCCTCGCACCGCGCGACGTGCTCGTCGCCGCGACGGGGCAGGCGGCTCGCGCCCTCGGGGTCGACAGCACCGGCACGGTCGTCGCGGGCGCGACGGCGGACCTGGTCGTGCTGGATGCCGATCCGCTCGCCGACATCCGTAACGTCCGGCAGATCGCGCTGGTCGTGCGTCGGGGTGAGGTTTACACCCGGCACGAGCTGGAATACTAGACGCTACCCCACCACCCTACTCACGAGGTCTCCGTTCGTATGCGCTTCCCCGCTCGTCCGATCGCCGCCTGCGGTCTCGGAATCCTGCTCGTCGGCCTCGCTCCGGCCTCGAGCGCCGACCTCCGCGGCTTCACCGCCGAATCCGCCAAGGCTCAGCGCGAGTGGGAGACCAAGTTCCGCGCGATCCCCTCCCCCGATTCTCTGCGCCAGTACATGCGCCGTCTGTCGGCGCGACCGCATCACGTCGGCTCGCCGTACGACAAAGACAACGCCGAATGGCTCCTCGCCAAGTTCAAGAGCTTCGGCCTCGACGCAGCGATCGAGACGTTCGACGTGCTCTTCCCCACCCCCAAAGAGCGCGTCGTGGAGCTCGTCGCGCCCACCACGTTCCGCGCCAAGCTGCAGGAGCCGCCGGTGCCGGGCGACCCGACCTCGAGCCAGCAGGCGGAGCAGCTGCCGACGTACAACGCCTACTCGATCGACGGCGACGTCACCGCCCCGCTCGTCTACGTGAACTTCGGCGTGCCCGCCGACTATGAGCGGCTCGAGCGGCTGGGCGTGTCGGTGAAGGGTGCGATCGTGATCGCGCGCTACTTCGGGTCGTGGCGCGGCATCAAGCCGAAAGTCGCGGCGGAGCATGGCGCCGTCGGCTGCATCATCTACTCGGACCCCCGGGAGGACGGCTACACGCAGGGCGACGTCTACCCGCAAGGCCCGTGGCGCCCCAGAGACGGGGTGCAGCGCGGCAGCGTGATGGACATGCCGCTCTACCCGGGCGACCCGCTCACGCCCGGTGTGGGAGCAACCAAAGACGCGAAGCGGCTCCCGGTGAGTGAGGCGCCCACCATCACCAAGATCCCCGTATTGCCCATTTCCTACGGTGACGCGCAGCCGCTGCTCGCGGCATTGCGGGGGCCCACGGCCCCGAAGGAGTGGCGCGGCGGGCTCGGCATCACGTATCACGTCGGCCCGGGTCCCGCCAAGGTGCACCTGCGGGTGAAGTCCGACTGGAGTTTGAAGACTCTGTACGACGTGATCGCCCGCATTGCCGGCGACGCGGCGCCGGACGAGTGGGTGATCCGCGGCAATCACCACGACGCCTGGGTGAACGGCGCCGAGGACCCGATCTCGGGGCTCGTGCCGCTGCTCGAGGAGGCGCGTGCCTACGGCCAGTTGCTCAAGCAGGGCTGGAAGCCGCGCCGCACCATCATCTATGCGGCCTGGGACGGCGAGGAGCCCGCGCTGCTCGGTTCGACCGAGTGGGCCGAGGCCCACGCCGACGAGTTGGCCACGAAGGCCGTGGCGTACCTGAACAGCGACACCAATAACCGGGGCTACCTGGACGTCGGCGGCTCGCATTCGCTCGAGTCGTTCATCAATGACGTCGCGCGCGATATCGACGACCCCGAAACGAAGCTCAGCGTGTGGAAGCGGGCCCAGCTCCGCGCCATCGCAGACGCGAGCTCGGCCGACGTCCGTCAGGAAGCGCGGCAGCGGGCCGACCTGCGCATCGACGCGCTCGGATCGGGCTCGGACTTCACCCCCTTCCTGCAGCACATCGGGGTCGCAACGCTGAACTTGGGCTTCGGCGGCGAGGGCGGCGGGGGTATCTACCATTCGATCTACGACGACTTCAAGTGGTACACAACGTACGACGACACGTCGTTCGTGTATGGCCGCGCCCTTGCCCAGACGGTGGGCACCGCGGTGATGCGGCTCGCCGACGCCGAAGTCGTGCCCTACCAGTTCACCGCGTTCGGCGAGACGGTGGGCCGCTACGTCAAGGAGGTCCAGAAGCTCCTGCAGGAGAAACAGGACACGGTACGCGAGCGCAATCGCCAGCTCGACGAGGGCGTGTTCGGCGCGACCGCCGACCCGCGCGAGCCGTCCGTGCCGCCCGCGCGGGAGGAGCTTCCGCCCTATCTGAGCTTTGCACCGCTCGACAACGCGGTGGATGCGCTCAATCGGGCGGCAGAGCGCTACGAGCGGGCGTTCGCCAAGGCCCAGGCGAACGGCGGCGCCGCGTTTGCCAAGCCCGACGTGCAGGCGCTCAACGCCACCCTGCGCCAGAGCGAGCGGGCGCTCATGAGCGCCACGGGCCTGCCCCGGCGACCCTGGTACCGCCACCAGATCTACGCGCCCGGGTTCTACACCGGCTACGGCGTCAAGACGCTCCCCGGCGTGCGCGAGGCGATCGAGCAGAAAAACTGGTCGGAAGCCGAGCAGCAGATCGCGGTCACCGCACAAGCGCTGGCTGCGCACACCAGCGTGGTCGGCCGGGCGGCGGAGCAGCTCGAGAAGCTCGCGCCCTAGGGCACGGTTGACGCCGTCACCCCCGACCGCCTACACTGCCACAGGCACGAGACTGGGAGGTCCGCATGCGACGTAACATCCGAGTGGCTGCGCTCACCACGATCCTGTTGGTGCCGCTCATTGTTTCCGCCCCGGCGGGTTGGCGCGCGGTCGGCTCGGCGCAGCCCGCGGCGTCCTACACCTTCCAGGGCACCGTGCGCGCCATCAACGCCCGCACCGGCACCCTCGAGCTGGTCACCGGCGTCGGAATGTCCCTGCGCCTCGTGCGGATGACCACGGCCGCGACGACGCGCCTCGTCGCCACGGGTGCGGCGCTCCGCGTCGGCGACCTGAAGCCAGGCGACGTGGTGCGGGCCGAGTGCCGGCGCACTGCCGCGGGGTTGGTCGCTGATCGGATCGAGAAGCTCGAGGTCGCCACGCCATGACCGGGCCGCGGGTCACGGTCGCCCTCCTGCTAGTGGCCGTCAGCTGTCAGAAGCCCGTGAAGCCGGGCGATCCGCTCCCCAGGCTCTCCCGGGCGGAGCGCGACCGGTTCGACCGCGGAAAGGTCGTGTTCGACAGCGTGTTCACGCCCGAGACCGGACTCGGGCCGCTGTTCAACTCGACCGCCTGCGGCGAATGCCACGAGGATCCGGCGGGCGGGCGCGGGGACGAGGTGGAGGTTCACGCCACCGCGTTCCGCGCAGGCGCCGTCTGCGACCCGCTGGTCCAGGAAGGCGGCCCGGTGATTCAGCAGCACACCACCCCTGCACTCAAGCAGGCCCTCGGCATCGACGAGGAGCCTTTCCCCCCATCCGCGACGGCGCGGGCGATGCGCACGTCGCCAGTGGTGTTCGGACGCGGCCTGCTCGATCTCGTGCCCGATTCCGTCCTCCTCGCCTATGCCGACCCCGCTGACAAGAACCACGATGGCGTGCGAGGGCGACCGAATCGCTTCGCGGACGGCCGCATCGGCCGGTTCGGCCGCAAGGGCTTCGTTCCGACCCTGCGGGAGTTCAACGCGGGGGCGTTCGCGGCCGAGATGAGCGTCACCACCCCGGAGCAGCCTACTGAGGAGGACATCGGGGGAAAGCCGATCCCGACAGGCGTCGACCCCGCGGCCGACCCCGAGATCACCCAGCAGGCGCTCGACCTCGCCGACGACTTCGTGCGCTTCCTCGCGCCGCCGACGCCGGCGACGCTCGCCAAGGACGGGCGGCGCGGCCGCGACCTGTTCTCGCAGATCGGGTGCGCGTCCTGTCACATCCCGACGCTGCGCACCGGGTACAGCCCGGTCCCGGC
>DATHGL010000299.1:0-6804 GCA_035317625.1 Gemmatimonadales bacterium
AGCGACCCGCAACAGACCATCAGTTTCGGCTTGTCGCAGAACTTCGAGGCGAAGCTCAAATCCCCGGCCGGTGACACCACGGAGCATGCCGCGCGCAAGGTTCGCCTGCTGAGCATCAGCACGAGCGCGTTCCAGTACAACTTCGAGCAGGCCAAGCAGCCGCATCGCACGGGGTGGCAGACCAGCACGATGAACAACACGTTCGCATCGGAGCTGCTTCCCGGGTTCAGCTTGAGCCTGACGCACGACCTGTGGATCGGACAGGTGGGCACCGACAGCGCGAAGTTCGACCCCTTCCTGACGAGCGTGTCCGCCCAGTTCGCGATCACGCCCGCGACCGTTCGCGGGATCGCGAGCCTGTTCGGCCTGGGCAAGCCGTCCCAGCCGACGGGCGCCGCGGCGCCGCCGGCGGGCACCGCAAGTCAGCCCGGTACGCCGCCGGATCCGTTCGGGCAAAAGGCCTTCAGGGGCCCCGGCGGCGTGCCGATCGGCGGGGGAGGCAGCGGGTTCAACTTGTCGGTGGCCTACACGGGGTCACGGACGCGCCCGCACCCGGACTCGTTGGGCCCGAGCGGCACCGGCGGTCGCCAGGAGGTGTCGCTCGGCCTCTCGTTCCAGCCGACGGCGCGCTGGTCGGCGACCTGGAATTCCCACTACGACTTTGACACGCGCCAGTTCGCCGACCACTCGATCAGCCTGCAGCGTGACCTGCACCGCTGGCACGCGAGCTTCTCGTTCTTCAAGACGGCAACCGGCAGCTTCGCGTTCAGCTTCTACGTCTCGCTGCTGGACCAGCCGGACATCAAGTTCGACTACGAGCAGCAGTCGCTCGCGCGCTAGCCGTCCCCTGCAGATGACACCGCTCGCGGAGCCTGGTATTGCAAGTGGGCAGCCACCGGAGACTTACCCTCCGGCACGCCGCGTGCTTGCTGCCCCTGCCGACCCGAAGCCCTTGAGGATGCCAATGCCGTATTCGCCACGCTCGCTGCTGGTCGTCGTCGGCCTCGTCGTCGTCGCGTGCCAGGATAACACCGTTTCTTCGATCGCTCCGCTGCCCGCGCCCCAGAATCTCGCGTACGAGCTCGACCCGAGCGGCGATCCCAACCGCCCCGCCGGAATCCGGCTTGCCTGGGACGATGTGCAGAGCGCGGACTTGGCGAGCTACCGGATCTACTCGCGCGGCAGCACGGGGGGCTCGTTCCTGCTGCGCGGCGAGACCACGTCCAACACCTTCCATGACAACGGCGCGCCGCACCTGCAGTACTTCGTCACCGCGGTCGACGTGAGCGGCGGCGAGAGCGGGGGCAGCAATGTGGTGACGGTGAACGAGTACCTGCAGATCGCTGCACCGCCGTCGCTGACAGGCATTTCGCTCGACTCCGCGATCCACCTCGATTGGCAGGACACACCTGACTTCGGGCGCTTCAAATGGTATCGCGTATACAGCTCGGATTACAACCTCAGCCAAGACGAGTGCGTCAATTGGGCGCTCGAGGGGACGACGGTGTCGCACGAGTTTCTCGCGGCGCAGCTCCCGAACGGCGTGACGCGGTGTTTCGGCGTGTCGGCCCTCGATACGTTGGGGTACGAGAGCCTCTGGGCTCCAGTGTGGTTGGACACGCCTCGTCCCGACGCGCGCAACGTCCTGGTCTGGGCGTTCGGTGTGAACGCAGCGCAGTCGGGGTTCCGGTTCTGGTCTGACGGCAACGCCAACGGATATGGCGATCCGGGGGAGCTGGGCCTGGTGCAAGCCGGGAACCGCACCGACATCGACTTCGTGGTTCACGTGAACGCGTCGGATTCGACCCTCTGGATCGTGCCGGTCTATGCGGGGACCAGCACACGGCTCTACAGCGCGAGTCCTCTCGCCGATCTCACGTCGATCGACCTTGCGCCAGCGAGCGGATACTCCCGCGATTCGCTGCAGGCCCGGCCGGGATTCGGGTACGTCTTCGAGATCGTGGATGGCACGGTGTTGCGCTACGGCGCTCTGCGGATGACCTACGTCGGCCGGCAGTATGTCATCTTCGATTGGAGCGTGCAGACGGATCCGGGGAATCCGGACCTCGTGCCGCCCAAAGGGCCCGCGATGACCGGGAAGCAGTGGGCAGTCTCACGCTGACAGGCGCAGCGGCAGGTAACGGCTCGAGATGCACGCGGCCAGGGTAGCCCCCTGGCCGCTGTGCTTCTGGCAACCGCTTGCGGCGTGCGCCTGGGAACTCCACTGACGGCTGCTGGCTGGAAGGTTGGCGTCCCGCGCGCACGTGCATACCTTCCTCTCGCATGCCAGCCCCTGTCACCCTCGACGGCCACTCCCTCTCGATCTCGGACGTCGTCGCCGTCGCCCGTCACGGCGCACCCGTCGCCCTCGCTCCGCGGGCGCTCGCCGCGGTGGCCGCCTCCCGCGGCATCATCGAGGCCGCCGTCGCGCGCGGCGACACCATCTACGGGGTCAACACCGGCTTCGGCAAGCTGGCCCACGTCCGTATCAAGCCGGCGCAGGCGCGCGAGCTGCAACGCAATTTGATCCGCAGCCACGCCTCGGGAGTGGGCGACCCGCTGCCCGTGGACGCGGTACGGGCGATGATGCTGCTGCGCGCCAACGTACTGGCGCGCGGGACGAGCGGAGTGCGGAGCGACCTGCCCGAGTTGATCGTCGCCATGCTGAACGCGCGGGTGCACCCGCGCGTCCCGTCCCAAGGGAGCGTGGGGGCTTCGGGCGATCTCGCGCCGCTCGCGCATCTGGCGCTTGCGATGATCGGCGAGGGCGACGACGGGGCGACGCTCCAGGCGAAGGGGCTGCGACCGATCGTCCTCGAGACGAAAGAAGGCTTGGCGTTCGTCAATGGGACCCAGGCGCAGACGGGGATCGGCGCGCTGCTGGTGCACGACGCCTGGGTGCTGTGGCGGACAGCCCATGCGGCGGCGGCGATGAGCCTCGAGGCGGTGCGGGGCACCCCGGCGCCTTTCGACGCGCGGATCCAGGACGCGCGCCCCCACCCGTTCCAGCAGCGCTCCGCGGCGCTGTTGCGCGAGCTGCTCGCCGATTCCGCGATCCGTGACTCGCACCGTGAGAACGACCCGCGCGTGCAGGACGCCTATTCCTTGCGCTGCACGCCCCAGGTGCTGGGCGCGGTCGGGGAGGCCCTGGCGTTCGCCGAGCGGCTGGTGGCGACCGAGCTGAATGCCGCGACCGACAACCCCCTGGTGTTCGACGACGCGGTGATCTCGGGCGGCAACTTTCACGGCCAGCCGATCGCCTTGGCGCTGGACGTGATCGGCATCGCGCTCGCCACGCTCGCGGGGATCGCGGAACGGCGGCTCGAGCGCATCGTGAATCCCGACCTCTCGTCCGGCCTGCCGGCGTTCCTCGCCCGGAACCCCGGGGTCGAGTCCGGGTTCATGACCCCGCAGATCGCGGCCGCGGCGCTGGTGGCGGAGTGCCGAGTGCTGGCGACGCCCGCGAGCGTCCAGTCGGTGCCCACCGAAGGGAATCAGGAGGACGTCGTCCCGATGGGCATGACGGCGGCTTGGAAGGCGGACCGGATCCTCGGCAACGCCGTGCGGATTGTGTCGGTGGAGCTGCTCGCCGGGGCGCAGGGGCTCGAATTCCTCAAGCCGCTCGCGCCCGGACGGGGCGTCGCGCGCACTTACGCGGCCGTGCGCGCGGTGGTGGCGGCACTCGACGGCGACCGCCCATTCACGGCGGACATCGAACGGATCGCGGAGGGTATACGCGCCGGGACGTTCGACCCGGAGGCGACGTGAGCGGTCCACGGGTCGTCCGGGCGGCGCGTGGCTCCGTCAGGTCGTGCCGAGGCTGGATCCAGGAAGCGGCCCTGCGGATGCTGATGAACAACCTCGACCCCGCCGTCGCGGAGCGCCCCCAGGACCTGGTGGTGTACGGCGGGACCGGGAAGGCGGCCCGCGACTGGCCCGCGTTCGATGCCATCTGCCGCACGCTCCTCACCCTCGCGGACGACGAAACGCTGCTCGTGCAATCGGGGAAACCGGTCGGCGTGTTCACGACGCACCCGGAGGCGCCCCGGGTGCTGATCGCGAACGCGAATCTGGTGGGGCGCTGGGCGACCTGGGACGTGTTCCGGGAGCTCGAGCGGCAGGGGTTGATCATGTACGGTCAGATGACGGCGGGGTCGTGGATCTACATCGGCACGCAGGGGATCCTGCAAGGGACCTACGAAACGCTCGGCGCGGTGGCGCGGCGGCATTTCGGCGGATCGCTGCGCGGGAGGATCGTGGTGACGGGCGGACTGGGCGGCATGGGCGGTGCGCAGCCGCTCGCCGTGACGATGCACGACGGTGTGTGTCTGGCGGTAGAGGTGGATCCGGCACGGGTCCAACGTCGCCTGGACACCGGCTACCTCGATCGCTCCACCGCGTCCCTCGATGACGCCGTGCGCTGGTGCGAGGAGGCGAAGCGGACGGGACAGGCGCTCTCCGTCGGGGTGATCGGCAATTGCGCCGACGTGCTCCCCGCGCTGGCCCGGCGCGGGTTCGTCCCCGACGTGCTCACCGATCAGACGTCGGCGCACGATCCGCTGCATGGGTACATCCCGGTGGGACTCGACGCGGCGGAGGCGGAGGCGCTCCGGCGGAGCGCGCCCCAGGACTACCTGCGACGCTCGGTGGCGAGCATCGCGACGCACGTACAGGCGATGCTCGCGCTCAAGCGGAGTGGGGCCGTCACCTTCGATTACGGCAACAACATCCGCGCCCAGGCGCGGGACGCCGGCGTGGCCGACGCGTTCGAGATTCCCGGATTTATCCCCGAGTACATTCGGCCCCTGTTCTGCGAGGGCAAAGGACCGTTCCGCTGGGTGACGCTCTCAGGGGACGCGCGGGATCTGCATCGCACCGACCGGCTCGTGCTCGAGCTGTTCCCCGAGCACGACGATCTCCAGCGCTGGATCCGGCTCGCGCAGGAACGCGTGGCGTTTCAGGGACTGCCCGCGCGCATCTGCTGGCTGGGACAGGGGGAGCGGGCGCGGTTCGGCTGCGCGCTGAACGATTTGGTGCGGACAGGTGAGATCGGCGCCCCCGTCGTGATCGGACGCGATCATCTGGACACGGGCTCCGTCGCGTCGCCGTTCCGCGAAACGGAGGCGATGCTGGACGGCTCCGACGCGATCGCCGACTGGGCGATTCTGAATGCGCTCCTCAACACCGCATCCGGCGCGGGGTGGGTGTCGTTCCATCACGGGGGCGGCGTCGGGATCGGGAACTCCCTGCACGCGGGCCAGGTGAGCGTGGCGGACGGCTCGGCGTCGGCGGGGCGGCGGCTCGAGCGCGTGCTGACGAACGATCCGGGGATCGGCGTGGCGCGCCACGCGGACGCGGGCTACCCCGACGCGCTCGCCACCGCCCGCCGTCACGGCATTCGCCTGCCGATGCGGGAGACGGGCGACTGAACACGCTCCTCGTCGGCGCGCGGCAGGTGGTTACCTGCCGCGGCCCGGCGCGGGCCCGCCGCGGCCGCGAGCTGGGCGAGGTCGAGGTGCTGCGCGACGCGGCCGTCCTGCTGGAGGGCGGCCGGATCGGGGGCGTGGGGTCGTATGCGGAGCTGCGAGCCGCGCACGCCGACGCGGTGGCCGAAGAAGTGCGCGGGGTGCTCTTCCCCGGGTTCATCGATTGTCACACCCACGCCGTGTTCGGCGCGCCTCGGCTCGACGACCACGAGCGCCGCGCGCTCGGCGAAGACTACAAGACCATCGCCGCGCGAGGCGGGGGCATCCTGCAGTCGGTGCGCGACGTCCGGGCACGGCCCGAGGCTGAGCTGGGCGCGCTCACCCGCGCGCGGGTGCGCGCGCTGCTCGCGCACGGCAGCACGACGATCGAGGTCAAGTCGGGATACGGGCTCGACCCCGCGACGGAGCTCAAGCAGCTGCGCGTCATCCGCGACGTGGCGTCGGCGGAGCGCGCCGCCCTGGTGCCGACCTTCCTGGGTGCGCACGAGGTGCCGCCCGAGTTCCGCGACCGTCGTGCGGACTACATCCAGCTGCTGTGCGACGACATGATACCCGCCGTGGCCCGAGAGCGGCTGGCACTGGCGTGCGACGTGTTCTGCGAGCCCGGCGTGTTCGACCTCGCGGAGGCGCGCATCATTTTGACGGCTGCACAGCGGTGCGGACTGGCCGTCAAGCTGCACGCCGACGAGCTGGAGGGCTCGGGCGGGGCCGAGCTCGCCGCCGCGCTGGGTGCGCTGTCCGCGGACCATCTCGCGGGCATCTCCGACACCGGGATCCGGGCGCTCGCCGCGAGCGACACCGTCGCGGTCCTGCTCCCCGCGACGATGGCATTTCTCGGTACGCGCGGGCACGCGCCGGCGCGGCGGCTCGTGGAGGCGGGAGCGGTCGTGGCGCTCGCGACCGATTTCAACCCGGGCTCGTCGCCCACGATCAGCCTGCCACTGGTGATGGCGCTCGCCGTGTCGCAGCTCGGGCTGCGCCATCCGGAGGTGCTGAACGCGGTGACGGTCAATGCGGCGGCGGCGCTCGGGCTAGCCGCCGACCGGGGCCAGATTGCTCCGGGCTTTCGGGCTGACCTCGTGTCGTGCGACGTGTCCGACTGGCGCGAAGTGGCGTATTGGCTGGGTGCAAACCTCGTAACCGCCGTCTGGACAGGAGGTTCCGCTTGTCCGCTCCGCTCGGCGCCGATATCTTTAGGGCTCCATGTCGAAGCTTGAGAAGCTCAAGGAGAAGGCCCGCAGCCTCGAGGGGAAAGACCCTAAAGGGGCGATCGAGGCGTGGCTCGAGATCCTGAAGGGGCAGGAGGGCGAGGGCGACC